>BQJM01000006.1 GCA_021604705.1 marine bacterium B5-7
GGCACGAAGATTGTGGACATGCATTCGATTGCAGCGAGTGACTTCCGGGTGGCTGTCTCCGTGCTACCGGTTTGTTTGGTGTTAGCTGTTGTGAGTGGTTTGTTTTTGCGGAAGGATTAATTGTCATCCCGCGCTTGACGCGGGGTCTCCGTCTAGCACCACTGTCATCCCGCACTCGATGCGGGATCTCCATCTAGCACCACTGTCATCCCGCACTCGATGCGGGATTTCCATCTAGCACCACTGTCATCCCGCACTTGACCCGGGATCTCCATCAACATGACTTAAAAACTATTATTTCGTTGGGGATAATTGTCTATTTCTTAATGAGCGCTTAAGAAAAGCCTGCTAGAATACTAATATTGACATAGTAAAAGATAAGAGGTGTTCCCATGGCTTGGGTTCAACAATTAAAAGATAAGGGTATTCCCGAGAATACGGCAGCACTCCTTGCAAGCACAGTGCTGTTTGCCAAGATGGATGGCCAATTAACTCCACTACTAAAAGACTATCACTTTAAGAAATTAGGCGGTACGCCGTCTCCAAAGGAGGGATGGGGGGCTTCTATTTTGCGATCCTTGGGGGCGCCTTTTAGATTGTTTGTACGAGTGACAGTGGGTCGCCGAAAAATAAGAGAAGCGCGAGAAACACTGGAACGCCAAGCTGAAGGATTCAACCGCCTCCGAAGTAGCTATTCCCCTGATAATGGTACACGCACATCCTCTGCTTTGCCTGAACCCGAACTATTATATACGCTTACCCATGCACTCTTTAAGTTGCAGAAATTAAAGGCATTTTATTCTGGGTTTGGGTGTAAAGATGCTGATCCTACTGAAATTGTTGATTTACAGCGCTTAGCTAGGCGTGCCATTGGTGACAGCTTACAGGAAGAAAAGACACTCAGGGATTATCAAAATGGTTTTGATAAATTATTAGATGTTTTTAGTGAAGCAAGTCAGTCAGGAAAAAGTAAGAATAAAGCAACCTTCTTGCGTGGATTTGTGCCGACTCATTGGTGGGGCGCGCACTCACATGACGGTACTTTAATGAAAGCCTCACGCGAAGGGCTTGCCCTCGCAAACACGTTTCCCCTCACTTATCAAACACCCACAGAAATCGTGTCTGTTCTGAATGGTGCTGAGAAGATAAATTCTGCCCCTGCTTTTTATCATATGACTTCAACAGCAGCGATGGTGGCAATGCTTAACAGTAAGAAGAATTTATTAGATCGAGGGCCTCAGGCGACAAAAGCAGAGGACAATCCGACACTATGGGTTTCCAGTTATCCGGATATGCCAGATATGCGATATGCAAGCCCTAATGTGAATGATGTCCAATGGGACGCCGAGCATGAAACTACAGCGGATCAGCAACCCATCGTTATTAATGTTTCGGAGCAAGAAGCGTTGCGGAAGATGAAGGCTGAAGAACCTAAAACGAATGATGTGCCATCGAATGCCGACGCGAAAGCGAAAGATAAAGACAATGCATTTACACCAGAGTGCGGCATTGCGTTCACTGATGCAATTACCCCTTGTTTTAAGAATTCTAAGGGAGAAAAGGGGCAGGCTGGTTTCTTGACCTCTTCATCTGACGGTAAGAAGAAGACTAAAGTTGTGACATCGTTGGCACAGATGCCAAGATTGGCGGGTACACCTAAGAATGCTACAAACAAAACACTAAGTAACAAAATAGCCTTTCTTTTCTTTGCCTCACAAGACGGTTTTAATGCTGCGAAGAAAGATTGTCAGGTATTAGCACAAGCAGAAAAAGATGGTCGTGTCGTGATTGGTGCTGAGAAGTTAGAAGACATTGTTGGAAAGGTTGATCAAGCACGCGGCGGGATCTTACTTCCTCGAGGTTTTACACCGGCGAATTGAAATTACAGTCTAAAACAGCGTAAGTGATTTTTAGCGTTTACTTGTTATCTTGGTAGTTCTGATCTCCCCTCGCGCTTGCCCCGGGATTTCCATCGAGCACTGTAGTACTTTCAGGAGATTCCGGCTCAAGGCCGGAATGACAGCTAGAGCATGTCATCCCGCGCTTGAGGTTGTCATTCCAGAAAATGCGTAAGCATTTGTCTGGAATCTAGATCCTAAAAAATAGCTACTGCTTTGTTTGTCATTCCAGAATTTGCGAAGCAAATGTCTGGAATCTAGATCCCAGACAATCGCTTTGCGATTTCTGGGATGACATGAAACGCTGTCATCCCGCGCTTGATGCGGGATCTCCATCTAATGCCATCAATAAAAAATACTTGACTGGTATTAAACGTAATTCACCACGTTTTTCGAAGGTGTTTTTGGTGAGTACTATTTTTTGTTTGTCCGTATCAGCATTTAATACGGGTTGGCAATCCGATGCGGTAATATTATTTTGATACTTCACTTCGATAGCAAAATCATTTGTGATAAAGTCAATTTCTTTTTTCTGTTGTGTAAAACCAACGTCCTTATCATGTTCTTTTAACTTCAAGTAAACCAAATTTTCTATTAACTGTGATTGGATAACCGGATCATTGAGGTAGGAAAAATCTTGTTCTGGTCGGCCATTTAGCCAGGCATCAATGACAGAATAGATAAAGGGATCGTTGAAATAGATTTTCTTGTTTTTACGATACATGATTCTGCCAGTTTCTAGATTGAGATGATTTGCCTGTGACAAGACGAACACATGACAGAAAAAGTCAATATAATTTACTACAGTATTCCGTGAGCCAATGCCGATGTTCTGTGTGATTGATTGGTATGATACGTCAGCGGTTAGCCCCTTTAAACAGTAGTGTAACAAGTGTTTTGCGATGTATTCTTTCTTGTCTGATTTAGCAATTTCTGAAATAATCCAGCTGCGGTATATGGTAAAAATGTCGTAACTTATTTTCTGTTGCATGTTATATTCATTCATTACACGCGGGAAGCCGCCGGTTTTTAAGTAATTTTTTAGCGCCTCATCGAGATTCATGGTTTTGTCTAATTTAAATAACTCAGTTTCTGTGCTTTTTAGGTCTACAGATAAAGAAACCTGAGGATGTTGCAACTGCAATGCTTGGCGGAAATTCAGTGGCTTAAAGTAAAAGTCGATTCCTTTGCCTCGTCGCCCTGGTAAATATTCTCCTGTTTTCTTAACACTCATGGTATTCGAGCCTGTTAAAACATAAGTAATGTTTTTGTGATGGCCACTATCGACTAAATATTTAATCGCAAGAAAACTATCTTTTACTGTGGTTACTTCATCCAGGAAAATATAGCGGCGTTGTTGGCTGGGGAATGTTGTTAGGTAATCTTCGACCAATGCGACAATCTCTTTTTTACTGTCTAATAAGTCGCAATTGAAGTAGAAAAAGCAATCGTGGTTGTTTTCTTGTAAGGTTCTCTGGATGAATAGTTTGAGATGTGTGCTTTTGCCAATCTGACGGGGTCCCGTGACGATATAGACACCATCCTCGAATGTGTAATTCAAAAAGTTTTTTTCTTGGTGTTGTAGTGGAAATTCAGCCAAGCGCAGTAAGTGGGGATCGGTATTTATAGCCGCCGGATCCCATAGCCAAGGACTCTGTTTATGAAGTGTTTCTAAATCTGTCATAATGATGGCCTCAAAATTAGTGTCAGTCACATTGACATTAATCATGGGGTGACGTTTAAAGTATCACGCAGGGCATGGTACAGATATAAATTTTTTATACTTGTCCCTTAAAAGTGATTTTGTTCTATTAGGGACAGCTAAGCCATTCTTAAGCTTCCCTTAAGCAATTAAGGCATCTGAAGGAAATAGAAGAGGTTCCCATGGTGATTGGCAATGAGAATCTCACAAAAATTGTCGATGAAGTTGATAAAGCTCGCGGTGATGTACTATATCCTGCACGTTTTTCAGAAAAACAGGTGCCAACGAATTGGCACAATGGATAGTGATAACAGTTACTTTGTAGAGAAACCTCAGTTGCACAGATCCAGCTGAGGTTTTTTTTAATCTTCCACCTTCATCCCCGTCACGCGCTGTAAACCGCGTGGCAATTTGCTGCCGCGTTTCGCGCGGTCGCTGACGTAGTGTTGTAGATCTTTATTTTTCAGGGTGAGAGAGCGTTTTCCGGCTTCGATAGTCAGCGCTTCTTTTTCATTTAAGACCACCATGCCCATCACGACTTCTTCTCGTGATTTTACTTTCGCACTAGGAATATTAATCATTTTGTTACCTTTTCCTTTGTTTAAGATAGGTAAATCTTTCACAGGGAAAACTAATAAATAACCAGCGCTAGTGACAACGGCAATGTGTGATTTTTTTAAGTTAGTGACGGTTTGTGGCGTCAGTACTTTTGCGCCCTCCGGGCATTTTAATGCAGCTTTCCCCGCTTTATTTTTGCAGTACAGTTCACTGAGCTTAACGACAAAGCCATAGCCTGCATCACTGGCCATTAAGATATGCTGGCTTTCATCGCCAGCTAACACGCCGCAGAAACTTGCACCCGCAGCTGGATTTAAACGACCGGTGAGCGGTTCGCCCTGCCCGCGTGCTGATGGTAACGTATGTATCGCTAAGGAATAACTACGCCCCGTGGTATCGATAAATACCGCCGGTTGATTGCTTTTTCCTTTGCCGGCGGCACAAAACTCATCGCCAGACTTATAATTTAATTCTTCCGCATTAACTTCATGCCCTTTGGCCGCACGTACCCAGCCTTTTTGTGAAAGTACAACTGTCATAGCTTCGCTGGGGACTAATGCATTCACTTCAATCGCTTGTGCTTCAACGCGTTTTACAATGGGCGATTGTCTCTCATCACCATATTTTTCTGCATCTGCGAGTAATTCTTTTTTAATGAGTGTTTTTAAACGGGCATCAGATCCTAATATTTTTTCTAGCTGGTCGCGTTCTTTTTCTAAGTCAGCTTGCTCACCCTTAATTTTCATTTCTTCGAGTTTAGCTAAATGACGTAACTTTAAGTCTAAGATGGCATTCGCTTGGATCTCCGTGAGCGAATACTTCTTCATTAACTTCACTTTTGGATCATCTTCATGACGAATAATGCGAATCACTTCATCGATATTTAAAAAGGCAGTCATCAAACCTTCTAAAATATGCAAACGTGCCAAGACTTTATCTAAACGGAATTGCAAACGACGTGTTACCGTTGTCGTACGATAGCTTAACCATTCTTGTAAAATCGTTTTTAAATCTTTAACTTGTGGGCGACCATTAATGCCAATCATATTCAAATTAATACGGTAGCTTCGTTCTAAATCTGTCGTTGCGAACAAGTGCATCATCATTTCTTCGATGTCGATACGATTTGAACGCGGGATGATGACCAAGCGTGTAGGGTTCTCATGATCAGACTCATCACGTAAATCCGCAATCATCGGTAATTTTTTCTGTTGCATTTGCGCAGCAATTTGCTCTAACACTTTCGCACCAGAGACTTGGTGTGGTAGCGCGGTGACGATGATATCGCCATCTTCTTTTTCATACACAGCACGCGCACGAACACTGCCATTACCGCTTAAATACATGTCTCGAATTGCTTCGTGAGACGTAATAATCTCAGCCTTCGTTGGATAATCTGGGCCTTTGACGTGCATCATCAAATCATCAATGCTGGCTTTAGGTGCATCGATTAAGTGAATACATGCACTGGCGATTTCTTTGAGGTTATGTGGTGGAATATCCGTGGCCATACCGACAGCAATCCCCATGCCACCATTTAATAACACATTGGGTAAACGAGCGGGTAAGGTAATCGGTTCTTCTAGTGTGCCATCAAAGTTAGGCTGCCAATCCACCGTGCCTTGTTCTAGTTCTGACAGCAATACTTGTGCGTAAGGTGATAAACGTGCTTCCGTATAACGCATGGCCGCGAATGATTTAGGATCGTCTGGCGAACCCCAGTTACCTTGCCCATCGACAAAGGGATAGCGGTAAGAAAAGGATTGTGCCATTAAGACCATGGCTTCATAACAAGCGCTGTCACCGTGTGGATGGAATTTACCTAACACGTCACCAATGGTACGCGCCGATTTCTTATATTTTGAGCCGGCTTTTAAGCCTAACTCTGACATCGCGTACACAATTCGGCGCTGCACGGGTTTTAAGCCATCGGCCAAACTGGGTAAAGCACGATCGAGTAACACGTACATGGAATAATCCAAATACGCTTTTTCAGTAAATTGGTGTAGAGGTTGTTGTTCTACGTCGGGGAATGCCACGGCGGAGTCAGTCATTGTATTAGGTATCCTAATTTACGGTATAAAGTGCCCCAGTTACCTGGCCTGCCGTGGTTTCGCGGTGCAATGTCCACGTTTCTGGCAAGGTCGGCACGGGTGCGCGTCGATGTCTCTCAATATAAACAAAGGCGTCGGGTGTCAGCAAGTGTTGCGTGTGCAAGCATTGCGCGGACTCGGTGATTAATTCAGGTTGCTCGAAGGGAGGGTCTAAAAAGACGATTTCAAAGGGCTGTGTGAGCCGACCTGGGGGTAATGGCATTTGGCTTTGGATGGTTTCTGCTTCCTCGGCTTCAAGGACACTAGCTTGTTCACGCATGTGTTCGATAATGTCTCTGTTATTGTCCACAAAGGTGACATGACTCGCGCCACGGGATAAGGCTTCAAAGCCTAAAACGCCGCTGCCGGCAAAGGCATCGAGGCAGCGTGCACCGTGAATTCTGGGCTGTAGCCAGTTAAATAATGTTTCTCGCAAGCGATCAGACGTGGGACGTAAGTCTTCACGATCGACAAAGCTGATCTGACGACTACGCCAGCGACCACCGATAATGCGAACTAGATTGCGATGATGTTTTTTCATGGGCCTACCATTACTGTCACGCGCGGTTTTCCCGCGATCTGTTGTTGAAATGCATATTTTATTTTTTTCGCTGTCACAGCCTGAATATGCGATAAGTAAGTATCAAAATAATTTAAAGGTAAATGATAAAACGCCAGCGACACCACATTATTAAGCATGGCGCTGTTATTGCTGAAGCTCAGTGGGTAATGCCCCATTAAAAATTGTTTGGCAAGTTTGACTTCGTCCTCGGTGGGGCCATCTTTTAGAAACTGCTGAGAAACTTCCAGCGTCATTACTTTTGCTTGTGAGGATTTTTCTGCTCGTGTCTGTAACTGAATCAAGAAAGGTCCGGCTTGTTGTCGCCGTACAAATTGGCTGCTGATCCCATAAACCCAACCATTCTTTTCTCGCACTTGATCAAACAAACGAGAAGAAAAACTACCGCCACCTAAAATAAAGTTACCGACAATTAAAGGGAAATATTCCGGGTTATTGCGTGTAATGCCTAGTTGCCCGATAAGAATATGGGTTTGTTGTGAGGGGAATCTAATTGTTTTTGAGAGTGCTTGTTTAGGCGCGATGGGGGTTGGTATGGTGATGGGTTTGCCCGTGGCGCGTAATCCCTGGGTAAGTTGCCCACTGATTTTTTTGGCGTTTTTAGGTGTGAGTGCACCGACGATGACTAAGGCTAAATGATCGGCGGTATAGTATTGCTGGTAAAATTGTTTGGCTTGTTTGACCGTTATTGCACGCACAGTTTCATTGTTACCTAATGATGAGTGTGCGTAGGGGTGATTGCCATAAAGTAACTGTGAAAATGTTTTAGCAGCAATCGCGCCAGGTGATTGTTGTTGGTGTTTTATGCCCTGCAATTGTTGTGCTTTCAAACGTGCAAAAGGTTTTTTAGGGAAATGAGCTTGCGCCAGTACCGCATGAAACAAAGCCAAGTTTTTTTTGAGATCAGCAGGGTTGGTGAGGGATCGCAATGTGACGATGCCCATGTCTTTACTCATGCTGTTTCCAATGCTGCCGGCAGTTTTGCTGAGTGTGTTCGCAATGTTCTCTTCAGTATATTTTCCTGCGCCGGTTGTCAGCGCGCTGTTGGTCAAGGACGCTAAGCCAAAATACTTACCATCATAAGCACTGCCGGCATGAAATACTGCCGCAATGTCGACGATAGGTACATCAGGCGATGCGACAAAATAGACTGGGATATGGTTTTTGGTTTTCCAGGTTTGGATGTTGAGAGTTTTTGTTGCGTAACTGTAGTTTGAACTTAGTATTAGCAAGAGAACAAGTTGTATTTTAGCTTTCATCAATAACTCCTCTATCGCATCCTAATTAACGTTTGTTGGGGACCTGTTTTTCTGTCATTCCGGCCTTGAGCCGGAATCTCCTGCTAGCACTGACGTAGTGTCTGTAGGAGATCCCGGATATTTGCCTTTGGCAAATTCCGGGATGACAGCACTTGTCATCATCCTTTGTTCTCAGGCACTAACACTCCCACCGTTAATCGATCACGAACAAAAAACTGTTTGGCGGCCATTTGTAACTGGGCCGGGGTGATAGTTTTTAAGTGCGAAATTAATTGTTCAGGGGTATTCATGGGCAAGCCTAATGCAAACAATGCGCCTAACTCGCTGGCTTGGTCGGTTAAATCATCGCGTTGGTAAATACGTTCAGCTTCAATTTGATGGACGATTTGTTTCAGTATTGTTGGTTTTACGGCTTGTTTCTTTAAGCGTGTCAGCTGTTGCCAAATTGCTTTTTTTACTTCTTTCATGGATTTATCTTTTGCGGGTGTCGCGACAATCGTAAATTGCGTGTCGAATCGTTGGAAAGGGGAATAATTTGCATTAACACTAGTGACGATTTGTTTCTTACGCGCTAAGATTGTAGGTAATCGTGCACTGTCATCACCGCTTAGCACTGCGGATAAAATCATAAGTGCGTAAGGTTGCCACGCTTTCTCATCCGCACTTAAATGCGGCGCTGAGAATCCCATGATGAGCCAGGGAAGTTTTGCGGGACGTTTAACGGTGACGCGTTTTTTCCCCATGGGTGTTTGATCCGGATGGGGTTTGACGATGGGCAATGCACGTTGCGGGATGTGCCCAAAAAATTGTTTCACAAGCGCGAGGGCTTTTTTCGGTGTGACATCACCAGCAATAACGATTGCGGCATTATTGGGGGTATACCACTGTTGATACCAATGCCGTAGATCACCGGCGGTCATGTGCACTAAATCACTGGGCCAACCCACGGTGGGATGATGATAAGGGTTGGAAGCAAAGGCAACGGCATTAAAACGTTCCATGGTCAGTGCTTGCGGATTATCATCGGTGCGCATGCGGCGTTCTTCGCGCACGACTTGAATTTCTTTGGAAAAATCTTCGGGTGACAAATTTAAATGTTGCATGCGATCCGCTTCTAGCTGCAAGACCAAATCTAAATGCTGAGAGGGCATGACCTCATAGTAATAAGTATAGTCACGACTGGTGGCGGCATTATTAAAGCCACCATTTTCTGTGATGGTGCGTGTAAATTGTTTGGCAGATATTTTAGGGGTGCCACGGAACATCATATGTTCCAATGCATGTGCGATACCCGTGATGCCATTTGGCTCATCTGCGCTACCAACGCGATACCACACTTGAGAAATCACCATGGGCGCACGATGATTTTCTTTGATGATGACGGTCAAGCCATTATCTAGATGTGTGACCACAGGTGCTGCAGTACAAACGCATAGAGGAAATAGGCTGAGAAAAAAGAGTAATGCTTTCATGCGAGCATGATGCCGGTTTATTGAAAGTCCGTCAACTGCTGGAAAATACGGGCAAAAAGCGATAAGATGCCTCATCAAAAAATGATGAGTGTAGTCATGATCAATTTTCTAAAGCGCGATAAAAAAGATAGTACCTCAGCTGAATCAAAGGTACAGCCAGAAAAAAAATCTTGGTTTTCAAAACTCAAGCAAGGTTTACAGAAAACGCGTCAATCGCTAACAGGCGGTATCGCAGATGCGGTGCTCGGAAAAAAAGAACTCAATGCGGATGTGCTCGACGACATCGAAACCTATTTGCTCACAGCCGATGTCGGTGTGGCAGCAAGCCAAGCTATTATTGAAGATTTGCGCCAAGGTATTGCACGTAAATCAGTGAATGATGGCGAGGCCTTAATGGCAGCGCTGAAAGCGCATTTATTTTCAATTTTAGACAGCGCACAAAAGCCCTTTGTCCTACGTGATACAACGACCAGTGTCTTAATGGTCGGTATAAATGGCGCCGGAAAAACCACGACTATTGGTAAATTGGCCCATTATTTTCAGTCACAGAATAAGACAATTTTACTCGGTGCAGGTGATACCTTCCGTGCAGCAGCCGTAGAGCAGTTGAAAACCTGGGGAGAGCGTAACGATGTGCCCGTGATTGCGCAAGCAACGGGTGCAGATAGCGCCTCTGTTGCATTTGACGCCCTGTCTTCTGCAAAAGCTCGCGCACTCGATGTTGTATTAGTCGATACGGCTGGGCGACTGCATACGCAAAATCATTTAATGGAAGAACTCAAAAAAGTCACACGCGTGATGGGTAAAGTCGATAGTGATGCACCGCATGAAGTGTTGTTAGTGCTAGATGCTTCCATTGGTCAGAATGCATTGCTGCAAGCCATGGCGTTTCATGAAGCGGTGGGCGTGACCGGTATTGTGCTTACTAAACTTGATGGTACGGCAAAAGGCGGCATTATTTTTGCCATTGCCCAGCAATTACAATTGCCGATTTATTTTATCGGTGTTGGCGAAGGCATTGAAGATTTAAAACCGTTTGATGCGCGCGAGTTTATTGAGGCCTTGTTTTAAATCTTTTTTCAACGATCTCTATCTTTTCGAATGAGGTTCACTGGGTTAGGTAGGTTCTTGGGGAGAGACATTTTCTTCAAGTAACGGTCCCATTTCGCCAACACTTTCTTTAAACGTAGCTGCTGACTTTCTGTTGTTGGCTTTTCCACGTTGATTCCTCTAGGGTGCCAAATTAGTATCAGTATTAACCTTTTTTTAGAGAAAATGCGAGTAGATTCAGGGTTTTCGGCATATTTTACAACGCAAATGTAAAATACGCTGGATATTTTCCAATTGCGATGTAAAATAAGAAGCATATTTTCCAGCCACGATGTAAATGAGCATGACAAAAATGGTAACGAAACGATATTTTAAGCCGCCTGAGCGAACCAGCTATTTCTTGTTTGGGCCTCGCGGTACAGGTAAATCAACCTTAATGGCAGCGTTGTATCCGGATGCGCTACTGATTAATTTGCTTTTGCCGGACACGCGGCGCCCCTATCTTGCCAAGCCTGATCGCTTGTTGGATGTCGTACGTGCACAACCTGAGGGGAAAACGATTGTCATCGATGAGGTTCAAAAAATTCCTGAGTTACTGTCGCTGGTTCATGTGTTGATTGAAGAAAAACAACAATGGCAATTTGTATTAACAGGTTCAAGCGCTAGAAAATTAAAACGTGAAGGCGTGAATTTATTGGGTGGTCGAGCGCTGGATAAACATTTACATCCATTCATGGCATCGGAATTAGGCGAAGGTTTTGATTTGCAGCAAGCATTAAATTCGGGTTTGTTACCTTTGGCTGTGGCGAGTGATACGGTGCAAGAAACCTTGTCAGCATATGTGACTTTATACCTGGAAGAGGAAGTAAAAGCAGAAGGATTTATTCGAGATATTGAACCCTTCTCTCATTTTTTAGAAGTTTTAAGTTTTTCTCATGGTTCGCTCTTAAATTTAAGTCATGTTGCGCGGGAGTGTCGTCTAAAGCGTGCAACCGTCGATAACTGGTTATCTATTGCAGAAGACTTGCTCATTGCTTTTCGTTTGCCAGTATTTTCACGACGAGCTAAACGGATTCTTACCACACAGTTGAAATTTTACTATTTTGATTCGGGGGTTTATCAAATACTGCGGCCCCGTTCAGTCATAGATAGTCGTAGTGAGGTAGGTGGCGCAGCGTTAGAAGGATTGGTCGCACAGCATTTGCGTGCTTGGATTGATTACAGCCATGCGAAACATAAACTTTATTACTGGCGTACAAAGTCCGGGGTTGAAGTTGATTTTATTGTCTATGGAGAGAAAGGGCTCTGGGCTATTGAAGTCAAGTACAGTGGTTATGTGGATAGTAAAGATCTGCGAGGATTAAAAAACTTTAAAGAAGATTACCCTGAATCAACACCTATTATGCTGTATCAAGGGGATGAACGCATCTTACGAGACGGCATTCTGTGTATGCCGTGTGATGAATTTCTCAAACAGCTTGTGCCGAACCAATCGTTGCCGGTTTAAGTTTATCTATGCTTGTCACCCTAGGCGGTCGTCATGCCGGCTTTAGCGTGTCCACTAGGTACAAGGCAATCTGACTTACTAAGCCGCCTCAGTCAACGCCGCTTTCAGTTTTTTCATCGCTTGCTGTTCTAATTGTCGGATACGTTCTGCAGAGACTTTGTATTCTGCCGCGAGTTCATGGAGCGTGGCTTTGTCTTCATTGAGCCAACGACGTTGCAAAATATCACGAGCACGGTCATCAAGCACGTCTAATGCATGATACAAACCTTGCTGCCCCAGCATCGCACGGTCTTGGTTTTCTAGCTGTAATAAAGGATTGCCACTGTGATCTTCTAAATACTGTGAAGGCGCAAATGCCACGGTGTCATCATCGTCAGTCGGCGCATCAAAGGTAACATCCACATGATGTAAACGCGCTTCCATTTGCATCACATCTTTTGGTGTAACACCCAGCGTTTCTGCCACGTCTTTGACTTCTTGATCGGTAAACCAACCTAAGCGTTTTTTCTGTGAACGTAAGTTAAAAAATAATTTACGTTGCGCTTTGGTGGTTGCCATCTTTACGATGCGCCAATTTTTTAAGACAAATTCATGAATCTCTGCTTTGACCCAATGTACCGCAAATGTCACCAAACGTACGCCGTGCGCGGGGTCAAAACGTTTAATCGCTTTCATTAAACCGATGTTGCCTTCTTGAATCAAATCACCTTCCGACAAACCGTAACCCATGTAGTTACGCGCGATTTTAATCACGAAGCGTAAGTGCGACAGCGTTAATTGACGCGCAGCATCTAAGTCTTGTTCATAGTGCCAACGCTTGGCAAGATCGTCTTCTTCTTCCGCGGTGAGCATCGGAATTTGATTCGCCCAGTGGGTATAGGCATCGAGGTTTCCCAGGGGGGAATATTGATCGAGAGAGATGAGAGATTTTGTCATTGGAATCACACCATATCGTTCAAAATTTGGCGTATTCTAGCACAGCTTGGCCCGTTTTGCCAAGCTGTGTTTGATTCTAAAAATGTCAGCAATAGCCGGTTCTAGGAGAGAATACAGAAGTAAACCCTTCTCTGGGAAGCGGGAGCCCCTCGAGCTCCTTGCTGAGCTGCTGATTGCTGGGGATGTTGGGCAGTGCCTCCACTTGTTTGCGTGCTGCTTCAGCAGGTTTGAGCGCCTCAAGTAATGCGGTATCAGTTTTCACTGATGCTTGTTGCGCTATCTCTGCCAGTGTGCCGGGCACCGCTGCATTGTGCTCTGCAGCATGCGCGGCAAAAAAACTATTGCGTTCTAGTATCGTTACAAGCCAGAGGCATGTGTACGTTCTTGAGGTTTCCTGATCCGGTTTAGAGCGTCTTTGCGAGTCTAATGGGTAGAGGTGTGTCTTGTTCATGGTGAGCGTGGTTAAGTGTGTATGCGCATGTAAGACGCGTAAGAGCACGATCAAACCGGCCAAGGGGAAGTCCGAATGGTCTAAGGCCAGGGTGGTTAGCAATGGTAGTCTTTTTAGAAGGCGTGCCACTGGATACATCCCAACAGTCTCGCTTTCCGTCAAACCGGGTAAGCGTAATTCACGCAATTGTTGGAAATAGGTTAAATAGTCATATTGAGTTTCGCCGGGTAGCGATTGGCTTAGTATGCTAGACAAATGTCGTGCTAAATGGGGATCGGCACTATTCTGAATACCGAGCACCTGTAGATGTTTGGCTTGTGTGCATAGCCAAGCGAACAAACCAAAAAAACCAAAGAGTGCGGCTGGATACCTGGTGTGTGAGTGTAATCTGATGGTAAAGGTGGTGAGTTTGACCTCTTGTAGTAAGCGATAAATGTCACATAATTGAGAAACCATCTGACGGTCAACATCATAATATTTCTGTGTTAGATCATCGCATGGGGATTCTAGTACCTTTTTCAGCAATGCAACATTGTCTTCAGTCGATAAAGCTTTCGTTAGCGGATACTTTGGCGCTAAATGGGCATATACCCGGCCAAATAAATGGTATAAGAGTGCTTCGCTGAAGGGGCATGCATGGGGATGTCCCAGCGGAGTTCGCGACCCAACGTTGGTATAAATTCTATAACTGGTGCATCACGATACAAGTCTAGTGTCGTGATGTTGTCGGGATTTAGTGTTGCTCCGTTAAATGTATTGGTCTCTGCTAATGGTAGGACCTCGGTCTCACCGTCATAGCTTCGCGCTTCGGAGGGTTGTTTTTCGCCTTGCTTCCTCATGCCGATTGTGTACTGGTCCCCAGCAAATACGGTAGGTTTACATGTGCAAGCCAGCTTTCTAAGTTGACTGGATCGCCGGCGTGGGTGTATCTAAGGGCATAACATTATTCTCCTGTTGTTGTTAACAATGGTTGCCGAGGGCTTTTAGCCTTGCACATTAAACGGAATAAATACCTCGTTGAGTTGTTGCGTAGCACGTACAAAGGTGGTGCGTTTGGATAATTCTTTCAGTCGTGAAGCACCGACGTAGGTACAGGTTGATCGTAAACCGCCGAGTATGTCTAACACTGTATCTTCTACAGGCCCGCGATAAGGCATATCAATCGAACGTCCTTCGCTAGAGCGGTAGTCGGCCACTTTGCCATGATGTTTTTCCATGGCTTCCGTTGAGCTCATACCATAAAAGCGTTTGAAAGATTTTCCGTTGACGTCGATGATTTCGCCGTTACATTCATCATGTCCAGCAAACATGCCGCCTAACATCACAAAATCTGCACCGGCTGCGAATGCTTTGGCAATGTCGCCTGGCACCGTGCAACCACCATCGGCGCACACATGTCCGCCTAAACCGTGCGCTGCATCCGCACACTCGATAATCGCAGACAGTTGCGGATAACCCACCCCTGTTTTTTTACGCGTGGTGCACACAGAACCTGGGCCAATACCGATTTTTACAATGTCGGCGCCAGAGATAATGAGTTCTTCTGCCATTTCACCGGTGACGACATTACCCGCCATGATAATGTGCTCGGGGAAATTGTCTCGAACCTCTTGTACGAAGTCGACGAAATATTGCGTGTAACCGTTCGCAACATCCAAACAAATGAACGGTGTTTTGACGGCAGATAAAACTGTTTTTAATTTTGTAATGTCTTCTTTGCGCGTGCCAGAACTGACAAAGGTATGAGAGACAACGTCTTTGTGTTGTTTCGCAAATGCCTTCCATTGTTGTTCATCGGCAAATTTATCGATAGCCGTTAGTAGCTGATGTTTGCCTAACATGGCTGCCATCTCGAACGTACCCGTGTGATCCATATTTGCGGCAATGATGGGAATACCTGTCCATTGTTGTTGTGATACTTTGAAGGTATAGGTACGTTCTAGGGAAACTTCTGAGCGGGATTTTAATGTGCTGCGTTTGGGGCGAATTAAAACATCTTTAAAGTCTAATTTAACATCTTCTTCTATGCGCATGAAATTTCTCGTTGTCGGCCTATTAACGCCGTATTATCCCGAAAATTTACGCTTTTTGCAATTGGGACAATGCTTCCAGCACTTTGGCAGGCAACAAATCCTGCAAGCATTTCAAATGGCCTAATGGGCAAGTCCGCTTGAAGCAAGGGCTACAGTCTAAGCCCATCGATAAAATGCTCATTTTTGAAGGATCCGCTAATGGCGGGGTAAATATGGGGCTGGATGAGCCATAGAGCACAACCAATGGTTTTTTTAAGGCGGCAGCGATGTGCATGAGGCCAGAATCATTACTGACAACGGCATCGGCTAAAGATAATAAATCAATCGCTTCAACTAAATTAGTACGTCCGCATAAATCTACACAACGATTTTGTGTGAGTGCTTGAATATCAGCAGCTAGGTTTTTTTCATTGGGCGATCCAAAGATCCATACTTGCCAGCCTTCAGCGATCTTCTCTTGTGCGACTTTGGCAAAGTGCGCCGTGGGCCAACGTTTTGCGGGTCCAAATGCAGCACCGGGGCATAAGGCTAATACGGGTTGCGTGGGTTTTTCTATTTGTACTTTTTCTAAAGCCTTGTTGATATCCTCAGCATTGACGTGCAGTTCCGGATAAATATACGGTTTTTCTAGTGTTGCATCCGCGGGTAGTCCCAGCGCCATAAAGCGTTCAATCATCAGGGGATAGCGTGTTTTATCAAGTTGTCGTACATCATTTAATAAACCGTAACGCCACTCGCCGCGCCAACCGGTACGTAAAGGAATGTTTGCAAAAAAAGGTGTTAATGCAGACTTCCATGAATTGGTCGTGACGATAGCATGATCGTATTGTTGTTCGCGTAATTGCAGGCCCAAACGTCGACGCGCATTGAATGCAAAATCTCCGTGCCCGAGTGGCAAGGTGAACACCTCAGTAATTTCTGGCATGCGTTTAGCCAGTGCCGCCGTTGATCGTGGCGCGAGGATATCGATTTGTGTGTCGGGTTCGCGCTGTTTAATGAGTTTAAACAAACACTGAGCCATGATCATATCACCGACCCAAGCAGGGCTGACGATCAAGGTTTTTTTCATGTGTGGGACTCGTGATCGGTTAGTACATAGGTAACGTCGCAATAAGGACAGGTCGCATGCCCGGCGTCTTCAATCGGTAAAAACACACGGGGGTGTGCATCCCACAAGCGTTCATTCGCGCGGGGGCAAGATAAAGGTAAATCAGCATGCGTAAGCTCTACGCGACGTTGGGTGCTGGCAGCGGGTTGGCTCATATCGATTGCCTCCAAAAAAGGCGGGTAAGAAAGAAGTCCAGAAGGATAGCTTCACCCCCGGAAGGATGCAAATACTTTCCTGGTATGGTTGATTTTTGTACCACCTTCGCGTATTATCTCGCGAAAATAATATTAGAAGGTGTGTATTTATGTTGTCAGCAGCAACAGTGAGCTCTCAAGAAGCTTATCAACGAGCCTTTATTGGCAAAGCAAATTACGTAGCATCTTTACGCCCGTCCTCTCCGGTAGATTCTATTTGTCAGGCATTGACTGAGCCAGATTTTCGTCAGATAGCTGGTTCTGAGTATCTGATAACTTGGGAGCAGCTATTTCAGCAATATTTTTCGCATTATTACCCAACAAACGGAAATGTATCTCAGTGTCCCAAAGCGTTTGGAGATTATTATGAAAAAAATTTGTTATGCCTTCAAAATCGTTTAAGTGACAAGCCTGATTTTCAAGGTAGAGCAGCGTTTGGGCATGTAAAACCTGATTGGTTTTTTGCGTTTTGTTTGGCGTATACCTATACGTTTTCAATGTTTCAGCCTGAAAAAAGATATTTGATGAGTGTGATTTTTCATGATCGGGTAGATTTGTTAGAAGCTTTCATTCCACGTTGCGACACAGTGGATGAATACCAACAAGCACTCGAGGACTTGTTGGGTGAGGTGTATAAACCAAAGATGCGTGTAGCCAAAGCAAAGGTCTATGATGTGCTTTACTGGATGAGAGAACAAAAAGCCCGTCAGTGTTTAAAATTTGTTTTTGATCGGATAAAAGAGATGTTTCTAATGCGAGAAAAAGAGCCGACGAAGTCTGATAATGAGTCAACTGAGGTGTCACCTTTCCTCATGACTTTGCATGGTTGTGATGCTGCATTGATGCATGCTGCTGTGTTGACTGAGAATACAAGGGTGCTTTGTCAGCAAGTTAATTTCTGGGAGACCACAGATGAATTTTCTACGTATGCGGTTTTATTAGCCGGGACTTTTAATTGTCTGGCGAGCATGAAAGTTTTGTTGGGAGCTGGCGTTTCTCCTAATGAGTGCGAACTTCATGGTACAACGGCACTACATGAAGCCATCCGTTATTTTTCATCACAAGACATGCTGGCATTATTAATAAAACACTCGCAGCCTGGCTTGTTGGATTATGAGGGAAAGACGCCGCAGGGTGTCGCACAAAAAGTGAAAAACACAGTTGCAGAAAGATTCTTGAGTCAACACTCTGTGAGGGATGTGGCAGCTCAACTGATGGATTGGTCTTCTGATACGCGCAGGGTGGATGATAATAATGATGATTCGCCCAGACCGATTAGTCCCTCACCCCTGATACGATCCTTTGGTGCTAGCGGGCATTAGATTAAGCCGCTACCAAATCCAACTCACGCGCGGCTTTCACATCATCCAGGCGTGTGACAGGCATGGTGTGAGGCGCTTGTTTGATGGTGTCAGGCTCATCATGCATTTCTTTTAAAATACTCGCCATGGCATCGATGAATTGATCCAAGGTTTGTTTGCTTTCTGTTTCTGTGGGTTCGATCAGCAAACATTCTGGGACTAAAGTCGGAAAATAAGTCGTTGGCGCATGGAATTGATAATCCAACAAACGTTTCGCTAAATCCATGGCCGTAATCCCCGTTTCTTTCGTTTGATTCTTTAGCGTCACGATAAACTCATGTGTTGCACGTCGTTCCGGGAAGGCTAAATCGTAACCTAAGTCTTCTAAACGTTTCATTAAGTAATTGGCATTTAACGTCGCGAATTCAGCCACGCGGATCAAACCATCCTTCCCTAGCATACGAATGTAAATATGCGCACGCAGCAAAATACCGACGTTACCCATAAAGGCAGATAAACGCCCCATGCTTTGCGGAAAATCGGTTTCATTCTGCCAGTAGTAACCCTGTGTATTCTTAGCGACGATAGGTGTTGGTACAAAAGGTTCTAAACGCTCGCTGACGGCGATGGGGCCAGCGCCAGGACCACCGCCACCGTGTGGCGTAGCAAAGGTTTTGTGTAGGTTCATGTGCATCACATCAAAGCCCATGTCGCCAGGACGTGTTTTTCCGAGAATCGCATTCAAGTTTGCACCATCGTAATATAATAAACCGCCTGCCGCATGTAGCATGTCTGCAATGGTTTTGATGTCGCGTTCAAACACACCTAAAGTCGATGGGTTCGTTAACATGATCCCTGCGGTTTGTGGGCCGAGTGCTGCTTTTAATGCATCGAGATCTAAATCACCATCGGCTTTGGTCGGAATTTCTTTCACGGTAAAGCCACCAAACACTGCACTAGCAGGGTTGGTGCCATGCGCCGCGTCCGGCACTAACATTTCTGTGCGGGCATGATCATCACGTGCTTGATGATAGGCCTTAATCATGCGAACACCCGCAAGCTCACCTTGCGCACCGGCCATGGGCGTTAAAGAAATGCCTTTCATGCCAGTAATCGCGAGTAAATCTTCTTGCAGCTCATACAAGCACGCCATAATACCTTGGCTGTGTGCAAGCGGTGCCAAGGGGTGGCGCATCGCAAACCCAGGTAGCAATGCATTTTTATGGGCACCACGTGGATTGTATTTCATCGTGCATGATCCCAAGGGATAAAAATGGGTATCGATGGAAAAATTCAAGCGAGATAATTGCGTGTAATGACGCACGACGTCTAGCTCAGACATCGCAGGTAAACCGATCTTAGCATTTCGGCGCAGATCAGCTGGTATATCAGGGCAGTCTGTGTTCGTTTTAAGAAGTTGGCTGCGGGCAACACGGGTTGCTTGTGATTTTTCGAAAATGTTTGTCATAAAAAAACCTATTTACTTTGTAGCGCGACCGAGTATCTCTTTCAAAAACACGCAAACTAACGGCCGTCCTTGGCGCTCGACGGCGGCTATCCCTGCCGCCGACGGTTTTTGAAAGAGATACTCGATCGCGCTTCATCGCTTAATACTTGTTACTTCGTTAACATCTGTCATCCCGGCCTTGAGCCGGGATCTCCATCTATTACCTCTGTGCCATCAGGAGATTCCGGGTCAAGCCCGGCATGACAGCAGACCTATAAACAATCCTTTAAAGCCATCTTATACTGCGCCAACATTTCTGGGGTTTTGGTTTCCGTCGCACACACCAATAAACAATTTTCTAGTGCGGGGAAATATTCACCCAGCCAAACACCGCCTTGGATATGGTAATCCGCTAATTTTTCTAATATTGCAGGGACGGGTTGCTCAAATTGCAAAACCGCCTCATGAAAAAATGGCGTATCAAATCGTTGAGACACCCCATCTAATTCACATAAGGATGCGACTAATTGTTTGGTATTCGCGTGCGATGCACTGGCAACAGCGCTTAAACCCTCATCGCCCATTAAACTCATGTAAATGGTTGCTGCAGTGACTAACAAGCCTTGGTTAGTGCAAATATTTGAGGTCGCTTTGGCACGACGAATGTGTTGTTCGCGCGCTTGTAATGTTAGCGTGTAACCGATTTTTTCGTTTTGATCGTGTGTTCGCCCAACAATGCGACCAGGCATTTGACGCACCAAGGCTTTCTTTGCTGTTAATAAGCCAAAGTAGGGTCCGCCTGACGCTAATGGCACACCTAGTGGTTGGCCTTCGCCGCAAGCGATATCGGCGCCCTGCTCACCCCATTCACCCGGTGGTTTGAGTAATGCTAAGCTAGTGGGATTAACTGCACCAACGACCAAGGCATTGTTTGCATGGGCCCAGTCGGTGAGTGCGTCGACTTGTTCTAAGCCACCAAAGAAATTGGGTTGAGCAATCACGAGCACAGAAAATTCAGTGCTTGGTAATGTGTTTATATCGATTTGCCCCGTCGTTTCATCGAAAGGTAAAACTTCAAATGTAAAGTTCGGACATAAGGTGTCGATGACTTGGCGATATAAAGGATGCAAACTGCCAGGGATGATGACGTGATCGCTTTTGTTTCGGCGGTTGCTGCGAACAGCCATTAAGATGGCTTCAATTAATGCGGAGGCACCATCGTACATCGATGCATTCGACACATCCATGCCGGTTAAGCGGGCCATCATGGTTTGGTATTCGTAAATTAATTGTAGGGTGCCTTGACTCGCTTCCGCTTGATACGGTGTATATGCTGTCATGAATTCACCACGTGAAGTGACATCCCATACAGCGGCAGGAATAAAATGTTCGTAAGCCCCTGCCCCTAAAAAACAAAGGTTATTTGCATCTTGGCGGGCGCGTTGAAACATTTGTTGGCTTATTGCCATTTCAGATAATCCATCAGGGATTTCTTTGAGATCATCGCAACGTAATGCCGCAGGAATTTCTTCAAAGAGTTGTTCAATGCTATCAACACCAATGGCGCTGAGCATTGTGTTCACATCATCTTCCGTATGGGGAATAAAAGGCATGCTTAACTCTCACTGTCGATTTGGTTCTGGTACGTTTCAGCATCCATCAGGCTGTCAAATTCTACATCGCTGCTGGCTTGCATGCGGAATAACCAACCTTCGTGGAAAGGGTCTTTATTCACTAAATCTGGACTGTCCGCTAATGCTTCGTTGATTTCAGTGACTTCACCTTCAATCGGCAAGTACACATCGGATGCTGCTTTGACGGATTCAACGACAGCACAATCTGTGCCAGCACGATCATTTAAACCGACTTCCGGCAATTCAACGAAAACCAACTCGCCCAATAGTGCTTGTGCATGATCGGTAATACCCACCGTAAAACCGCCTTCTGGATCGGCTTTCACCCATTCGTGGGAAGCCGTATAACGACGGTCGTTTTCTATATCACTCATGCTGATTTCTCCTCTTTATAAACAGCCTGACCCTTGCGCACAAATGGCGGAGTCACGACGATAGCATGTAAATTTTTGTTGCGAATCTCAACTTGGCAGTTTGCCACCATGGGGGTGGGGATGCGTGCCAAGGCAATGGATTTTTGTAGGGTTGGTGAAAAAGTCCCGCTGGTGATGACGCCGTCTCCGTGCTCGGTGATTACGCGTTGTCCTTCACGCAAGACACCGCGGTCTTGCAAAATCAAACCGACTAATTGTTGTGTGATGCCCGTGTCTTTTTCATGTTGCAATAATTCTCGGCCGATAAAGTGACGGTTGTCAGGTTCCCAGGCGATGGTCCATGCCAAGCCGCTGATTAACGGGGAGGTTGTGTCATCCATATCATGGCCATATAAATTCATGGCGGCTTCTAAGCGTAAAGTATCGCGTGAACCTAACCCGCAAGGTTTTACGCCGGCATCCAGTAATTGTTGCCAGAATGCCGCAGCTTCATCCTGTGGCAATAGTATTTCTAGGCCATCTTCGCCCGTGTAACCGGTGCGAGCAAACCACCAATTGTTATGCTCAACGCCGTTAAATGGTTTGAGTGTGGTAAGCGATTCAGACACATCATCCGATACGATTTGTTTAACCGTATCAATCGCTTTCGGTCCTTGCACCGCAATGATGGCAAAGTCAGTTTGTACTTGCAGTGATACTTGAAACGATTGTTTATGCTGTTGCATCCACGCAACATCTTTTTCTGCGGTCGCTGCATTGACGACAATGCGATAGTCTTGTTCGGTGTAACGATAAACAATCATGTCATCGATGATGCCGCCGTTGGCATTCAGCATGCAGGTATAAAGTGCTTTACCCACTTTTTTTAATTTATCGACATCGTTAGCCAGCAAGTAACGTAAAAAAGGACGCGCTTCGGGCCCGATGATATCGACCACACACATGTGTGACACATCGAACATGCCCATGGCTTGGCGCACGGCGTGGTGTTCTTCAATGAGCGAGCCGTAATGGATGGGCATTTCCCAATCCGCGAACGACACCATCTTGCCACCGGCATCGATATGCTGTTGAAAAAGACAGGTTTTTTTCATCTTCTTGCCTTATGGGCTAATTTAGCAGGTCATTCTAGCTGAGGATGGTGTGACTGTCATTAAGGACGGCGTGGTCAGTTTTTAACCTTCCCGTCATTGCCCAAAGAAATGCTCAACACCCTCTGCCCATGGATAAACGGTAATGTTATCAACTTGTTTTCGCCTGGGATCTTGTGAAAAGCAAATAGCTTCACACTCACCAAAATCTTTCGTGATCTGCATTAAGCTAGATAGCTGAGAAGGGTTTACTTGTGTTGTGCTTTTAATCTCAATAAATAAAGTCGGTAAGCCAGGGCGATCAATGACTAAATCGACTTCGAGATCAGCACCTGTTTGCAAGTACGAGAATTTATATTCAGATTTGTAAAGTGTTGCAAGTTTCACGCATTCAACGACAATAAATTGTTCGAATAAATCACCGTAATAACTCGTTCCTGGGGTTGGATGCATCGTTAACATTCTAGCTAATGCACGTGCGATACCCACATCAATGAAATAAAATTTAGGAGCTTCTTTTAGACGTTTACGAAAAGAATGTTGGAATGGCTCTAGGTGAAAGCCAATTAAGGTATCTTCTAGTAATTGGAAATAGCTCTTTACTGTCTTATCGTCAACACCAACATCTCTGGCGATATTAGCAAAACTCACTAATTTCCCATTAGTTTGTGCTGCAACTTCCAGGAACTTTCTAAAGGGGTCGAGTTTCCTGAGTAAATGCTCTGCCCAGATTTCTTCTTTCAAATAAGTTTGTGCATAGGTTTGCAGGAACTTTATTTTTTCACTTTCTTCGTCAAAGGTATAAAGTTTCGGTAACATACCCCAAGATAAGGCCTGTTCCAGGTTGAAAAAAATTCCAAGTTCTAAATAGCTTAACGGATGTAGGCTATAGGAAAATGCGCGCCCAGCTAAGAGGTTAACGCCTTTGGCTTTGAGTTTTCGTGCGCTTGAACCGGTTAATACAAAAAATTTCTTTGATTTTTTATTTTCTAAAAGCAAATGCACAACATCTAATAACTTCGGTACTTTCTGTACTTCATCAATAATCACGAACTGTTCGTCTTCCGCCATGCTCTCGACGATATCGATTAATTCATTGGGGCTCAGTGCAAAGCGTGCTTCTTCCAGGGGATCTAACAAGTTGATATATACGTTGTGGGTCAGATCAAATTCGTTTTCTAATAAGGTGCTCTTGCCGGTTCCCCTGGCGCCTAAGAGAATTGAGCTATACTTTTTTGGTAGCGTTAGATGCCGTTTTAGATTCATTTTGGATGCCTTTTCTGTCTTTGCCTCGGAGTGTATTCCGGATATGTCGTGCAAATCCGGAATACACTCCGAGGTTAGGCTACTGCCAAAGGAAAATCAAGCATATTTTGATTGAAAATTGTCCTGGCCCGGGGTAGCATCACATCGTTCAATTAACAACACAGAGATGCTCCCCATGCCTGATGTGATAGATATTCAAACCCCCCACTGGATTTATGTGCCACAAGGATATGTTGCTCACTTAATTGTATCTGCGTCTTCGATGGGCGCTGAGGGTTTGTTGACGGATGGATTCTCAGCGTGCAATATTTTTGTCTTTAGAAACGCGCGAAGGATAGCGTTATGTCATGCTGATGCGAAAACACCACCGATGGTGATTGCTGATACGCTTAAGTGGGTGGGTGAAGGCGCGACACAGACTATTTACCGTCGGGCTATGGGGCGTCCTGTTCAGGAACAATTACTAAACTCGGATGAGCTGAAAGATGTTAGCTTTGATATTCAAGAAGTGGCAGGAAATGTTGATCAGGTTTTAGTGCGTTTTTTATCCGAGGAGGGAAAACGATCAGAGATTAGTACTTTCCCGCCTGGTTATGACGCTCATGACGCGATGGTATTACATCATCCAGAAGAAGAAAAATTACAGACAGTGCAAAAGGCGAATGGACTTTCGAGCATATGCACGGGAGAGTATATCGTAAGAAAGCGTCTGATATTTGATGCAAGTGCTTGGATGGATTTTGAAGAAGGGGCTTTCATGCCGGATCGTCATTTTCCGGCGGCGAAACAGGTTTGGGGGAGGGTTTCTCAACATCAGGGATCTGCTTTTGAGGTTGCAGCTGAGATTGAGAAAATCATTTCGGAAGGCGTGTCTGTCCCTATTCTTCAGTCACCAGAATCCTATGCTGCTGACATATCCACATCAGTGATGACGATTTTACATAACTATGATCATGAGGCTATATTACGTGCGAATATTGTTGCCTTAGTGGAATCACCACAGCATTCCAGATTTTTCCCCTCGCAAAATCAGGAGTTTTCGGCTTTGTTAGCAGCAGGACCAATTAATCTCTTGTATGGGATTATGCATAGACTTCTAACGGACAACATAATGGATGCTTGGCCTGGTGTAGCTGCTTTTCGAGAGAAATTGAATGCATGCTTATTTGCTTATCAGGAAGGGAGCAAGTATGAAACGATCGCAAGTGCCCGACAGGCGTTAGTGGCACGTAGTGATGCTTTGGCAACAGAAGCAAAAAAACATTACAAAGAAGAATGCTATGAGGCAGCAGAGAACTTGTATGCAGAGTGTCTCGGTCATATTAGACGTTCTTGTTTGCCATCAGATAAACGGTTTTCAGGTGTTCTTTATAATTTAGCGAGGGTACACATGAAGTTGAAGCATGAGCCTAGCGCAATTGTTGAGATGCTAAAGGAATGTATTGAATTAAGAGAAGCGCATGACCCTGGCAATACACCGGGCATAGCAAAGGCCAAGCTTGCACTTGAAGAATGTCGGCAGGCTATCTCGGCGAAGCGTGTCCTACCTACACCAGGACAAACAACATAATCAGTTGAAACTGGTATTTATTTTTTCTGAGAAGCGAAAGGATCATGATGAAGAAAGATGACCCAACAAAAATACGACTTTTGAGTGAAGCGCAGGAAATGTTGAATGATTTATACTCTGTTGGCTTAACAGTGCGTGAAAAGGTGAGCGCAGATTTAGAAAGCGTTAATAATCAAAATAAGTCAAAAAAAATCAACAAATGATGCCTTAAGGGCTTATTCCTCGGCAAACTTGCATTTGTTGATTTGTCGAGAAATGCCTGTGCACTGCTTATAAAATATCTTTTGGCTTGATGTATGGGCCACCATGTATTGTAGTGCACAGTGTATCCCAAAGATAAAAGGAAGTGAAATTAAAATTTATAAGACTAAAAACTTTGTTCGTTGGGCCAGAAAAGAAAAGCTGTCTGATGGCGCATTGAAAAAAGTGACTGACTAGCTTGAAGAAGGCTTAATTGGTGCAGACTTAGGTGGTGGTTTAATTAAGAAACGAATTGCTCAACAAGGGAAAGGAAAGCGAGGAGGCCATAGAGTGCTTCTTGCATTTAGAAATAAGGATAGATGTGTCTTTATGTTTGGTTTCTCAAAAAATGATAGAGAAAACTTAGAAGTTGCAGAAAAAGAGATTTATAAAAAACTGTCTAAGATATATTTGAGCACATCCATCATTGAACTGAGAAAGATGTGTGTGAATGCACAGTTAATAGAGGTGTGATATGAAAAAAAGTGATCCAACAAATACTCGGCTTTTAAGTGAGGCTCAAGAGATGTTGAATGATCTGCAGCAAGCAGGTTTGGTGGATATGACCACGATGAGAGAGTTTAATGCCTTGTCTCTTTCTGAAACCCATGAATTATCGCCGACCAGAATTAAAAAAATTCGTCGTGGTGCCGGTGTTAGCCAGGCGGTATTTGCTAAGATTATTAATGTTAGTGTTGCAGCGATAAAACAGTGGGAGCGTGGTGAGCGTAAGCCTAGTGGTGCAGCGTTAAAACTTCTTAACTTAGTTGAAGCCAAGGGCTTGGGTGTGATTCTAATTTAAACTCTACACCGGCACAAACAAAATAATGATTTGCAAAAACACCAGTGCGTAAACGCCGGCAAAGACATCGTCGATCATAATCCCCATACCACCTGGGATATTTTTGTCGAAGTAACTAATGGGCCAAGGTTTTAAAATATCGAAGGCGCGGAATAATAAAAAACCCAATAACAAGTGGCTGAAGTCTAAGGGGGCACCTATCATGGTGATCCAAAATCCCACAAACTCATCCCACACAATGCGGGGATCATCGGCAACACCGAGTCCCTTGGCGGCTTCGTCGCAGAGGTAAACACCGACGAGGAATGCGGCAACGACGAGTAATAAATACAGCCAGCCTGGCAAGTGATACATAATAAGATATAAAGGAATTGCTGCCACTGTGCCCCAGGTGCCGGGTGCATTGGGCATGAGACCGCTACCAAAGCCGGTTGCGATAAATTGAATGGGGTTAGCTTTAGCGCCTGTGATATAGGCGTTTAATTTGCGTTTGAGTGATGACCAGTCCATTGGAATACCTCTCTCTAGTGTGTCACCCCGGGCACCGCCCCGGGGTCTTCGTCTATGACCGTTGTACCATCAGGAGATGCCGGGTCAAGCCCGGCATGACAGCAGGTGTTGTCACCCCGGGCACCGACCCGGGGTCTCCATACATGAACTTATTAGTCTGTCACAGCCCGTACATTTTTTAACGCGACTTGACTTCAGTTGCGCGAACACCGCCCGCAATTTTATCGAGAATACTGTTTACGTACTTATGTCCGTCCTGCGAGCCAAATTCTTTTGCTAATTCTACGGCCTCGTTGATGACGACTTTGTAGGGGACGTCCAGGCAATCTAGCAATTCATAGCTACCTAGGCGCATGCAAGCCAGCTCGATGGGATGCAATGTATCAAAATTTCTATCGATGTGCGTTTGTATGTGTTCATCAATAACGGCACGTTTGGCTAATGTGCCTTTGGTGAGTTTTTGAAAATAATCAATGTCAGCTGTTTGAATCGATTTCCCGGCTAAAAACTGCGTCATCAAGTCAAGCTCATCCATGGCCGTCATATGCCACTGATACAAGGCTTGTACTGCAAATCGGCGGGCATTGTGTCGAGTTTTATGCGTCATGAGGGGTACCCTTGGGTTCTTGTTGTAATTTCTGAATCTCTTGGTGAAAGGCATCAACGTCTTCGAAGTTGCGATACACGGAAGCAAAACGGACAAAGGCTACTTTATCTAGCTCTTTTAACGCCTGCATCACGTATTCCCCGATCTTTTGAGAAGCTACTTCGCGTTCACCTGAGGCATATAATTTATGCATGATGCGGCTGATGACCCCTTCCGCCGTATCCATTTCTACGGGACGTTTTTCTAGGGCGCGTAAAATACCACGGCGTAATTTTTCTTCATCGAATGGGACGCGTTCCCCGTCACGTTTAATGACGCGAGGCATGGTCAGTGTCGCCACTTCGTAGGTTGTAAAACGCTCGCCACATTGTGCACACTCGCGGCGGCGGCGCACTTGGCTGCCATCGCTGACTAAGCGGGAGTCTGTTACTTTGGTATCGTCGGTACTGCAAAAAGGACAATGCATAAGGATTACTCCGTGGTTTCGTATACAGGAAAACGTTGACACATATCGAGCACGGCTTGTTTTGTTGCGGCAATGACATCTGCATTTTGGATGTCATCTAAAATATTGGCAATCCAATTTGCAACAATTTCTACTTCTTTTACTTTCAGGCCGCGTGTTGTGATGGCGGGCGTGCCTAAGCGTAAACCGCTAGTGACAAAGGGTGATTGGGGGTCATTGGGTACCGTATTTTTATTGACAGTAATACCTGCTTGATCTAACGCTGCTTCTGCTGCTTTACCCGTGAGTGATTGCTTAGTGAGATCCATCACAAACATATGGTTGTCTGTGCCGCCAGAAACAATGCGATATCCTCTTTCCTGCAATACCGTTGCCATTGCACGCGCATTATCGATGACTTGTTGCTGATACTGCTTAAATTCAGGTTGTAAGGCTTCGTGAAAGGCAACCGCTTTGGCAGCAATCACATGCATTAATGGACCACCTTGTATCCCTGGAAAAATTTGTGAATTAAATTTTTTCTCAAGTTCAGGTTTATTTTTACAAAGAATGATGCCGCCTCGTGGGCCACGCAAGGTTTTGTGTGTCGTACTCGTCACGACATCCGCAATACCAACGGGTGAAGGATATAAACCTGCTGCGATTAAGCCAGCAACGTGTGCCATATCAGCGAGCATGTATGCACCCACTTCATCAGCAATATCACGGAATCGTTGCCAATCAATGACACGAGAATGCGCAGAAAATCCAGTGATAATCAATTTTGGTTTGTGCTCTAAGGCGAGTGCGCGCACATGGTCGTAATCAATGGTTTCTGTTTTTGGGTCTAAGCCATACTGAAATACATTGTATAAACGCCCAGAGAAATTCACTTTAGAACCATGCGATAAATGGCCCCCATTAGACAAATCCATGCCTAAGATGGTGTCGCCTGGCTGCAGGAGTGCAAAGTACGCCGCCATATTTGCTTGAGAACCCGAGTGGGGTTGCACGTTAGCATAGTCACACCCAAATAACTGTTTCAGGCGCTCAATAGCGAGCTTTTCAGCAACATCCACATGCTCGCAGCCACCGTAATAACGTTTGCCTGGATAGCCTTCCGCATATTTATTGGTGAGCACAGAGCCTTGCGCTTGCATGACAGCGGGGCTGGTGTGATTCTCAGAGGCAATCAATTCTAAGCCTTGCTCCTGGCGCGCGCGTTCTTTTACAAGAACAGCGGCAATATCTGGATCAGACTGATTTAAATTATGATTATTATCGAACATGGTTTCACTCCGTTTGGCTGCGACAGTAGGTCTCTCTCAGTAGTATCGCAGCAATGAGGGCTAAACCAAAGACAATCGGCAAAATGGTTAAGGCTGTGCGATAGTCTGTGACAGAATAGACCGGAACACCGTGGATGACTTTGCCCGACCAGGCTTTATCCATCAACCAACCGAAGAATGGCTGAAATATTGCACCACCCGCAAGCGTTGTCATTGAGACGATACTGACAGCTGTCCCTGTCAATAACGGTGAATTGTGTTCTGCCACCGTGGGGTAGCTGATCACTTGCGTGCTGGTAATGAAACCTAAGGCAAAGAATAGTACTTGCAAGGTGGCGTAAGACAATCCTTCTTGGTAGATAATGATAAAGATAAGCGATAGTGATAAGACGGCACCTATCATCATGGGTAGGCAGCGTCGACGCATTTTATCAGACAGCCAGCCCATCACTGGTGACCCAATCGTCGCGCCAACAAAAATCATGCCGGAAATACTGGACGCTTGAATTGCAGAGAGATTATCAATTTGCATGAGGTAATGCGTGCCCCACAATGCACCCAACAAAAAGATAGGAAGGTTTAAAAAGCAGGTGTATAAACCGCCTAACCAATTTTGCCAATTGCTTAATACCAACTTAACACTATTGAGTAAGCCGATTTCTTGTAATTGACGGACCTCATGAGAAGTATCGTCTGCTTGATTGTCGGGGCGATCTTTTAAAACAAACAGCATAAATACCGTGATTAAAACGCCTAAAACACCATCAACCAATAAAGCATCGCGCCAACCCATGTCATGAATTAAATGCGTTAATGGCATTTGTGCAGTCCATCCGCCAAGCATGGCCATGGTGACCACGAAGCCTGTGACTAAGGCCATGCGGTGTGGTGGAAACCAACGTGATGCAATGCGCATACAGCTTAAGAAACAAAATGCACCACCGATACCCGTTGCGAAACGGAAGAAGCCAGAAAGAATCACGGAGTGCGATAGCGCAAATCCGAAAATACTTAAAGTACAAATGGTCATTGCGCCTAAAATAAGTTTTCGTGTTGAAAAGCGATCTAACATAATGCCCGCAGGTAATAGGAACAGGACATTGGCAATAAAGTACATGGAAGAGAGCGCACTTAATTGTTCTGCATTTAAATGAAATTCTCGCATCAGTGGTGTGCTGAGGGAGTTAATCATATTGAGTTGCATGAATTCGTAGTAAAACAATAAGCTCGCAAAAAACACCACAAGCCAAGCCTGTAGGCGGGTATGTGTTGGGGTATCGGTCATGCGTGCTCCGTGATTAAAATTTGAAGCCAGCATTATAATTTAGGGTGCTTTACTTGTCTATGGTGTCGGTTTACCCGCTAGCTGTTTTCACGTAGAATCCCTGCACTTTAATGAAAATCAGAGAGCATAATATGTCACAATATGTATATACGATGAACGGCGTCAGCAAGGTCGTTAAGCCAAATCGTTATATTTTGAAAGATATTCATCTTTCCTTTTACCCCGGTGCGAAGATTGGGGTGCTGGGTTTAAACGGCTCAGGTAAGTCAACTTTGTTGCGCATTTTGGCTGGGGAAGACAAAGATTTCCTTGGTGAGGCGCGAGCACAAGCGGGTCTTAAAATCGGCTACCTTTCTCAAGAGCCTAAGCTCGATGCAGGTAAGACGGTACGAGATAATGTTGATGCAAGTTTAGGTGAAATTAAAGAACAACTTGATCGTTTCAATGAAATCAGCATGAAGTTTGCAGAACCCATGTCAGATGATGAAATGAATACCTTACTTGAAGAGCAAGGTGAATTACAAAATGCGATTGATACAACGGGTGGTTGGGAATTAGAACGTAAATTAGAAATCACTGCAGATGCATTACGCTTACCCGAGTGGGAAAAACCAATTAGCCAATTGTCTGGTGGTGAAAAACGTCGTGTTGCATTGGCATGTTTGCTGTTCTCTAATCCTGACATGATCTTACTCGATGAACCGACTAACCATCTGGATGCAGAAAGCGTGGCGTGGCTAGAGCGCTATTTATCCGAATTCCCAGGCACCGTGATTGCGGTAACGCATGATCGTTACTTCCTAGATAATGTGGCCGGTTGGATTCTAGAATTAGATCGTGGCCAAGGTATTCCGTATGAAGGCAATTACTCTACTTGGTTAGATCAAAAAGAAAAACGTTTAGAACAAGAAGAAAAGCAAGAATCTTCACGACAGCGTGCGATTAAAGCTGAAAAAGAATGGGCGACGAACGAACAAAAAGGACGTCAGTCAAAAAGTAAAGCGCGTTTGGCACGTTTTGAAGAGCTATGTTCGCAAGAAACACAACAACGTAATGAAACGAAAGCACTCTATATTCCGCCTGGCCCTCGTTTGGGTGATTTGGTGATTGAAGGGAAAAAAGTTTGTAAAGGGTTTGGCGATCGTTCACTGATTAAAGATTTGGATATATTGTTACCTAAGGGCGCTATCCTTGGTGTGATTGGCCCTAATGGTGCGGGTAAATCGACGTTCTTAAAAATGTTAACCGATCAAGAAAAACCAGATAGTGGTGAGCTACGTCTAGGAGAAACTGTACAGTTGGCTTACGTCGACCAAAGTCGCGATACGCTGGATGATAATAAAACTTTATGGGAAGAAATTTCTGATGGTTTAGATGTGATTACTGTGGGTAATTTTACGATGCCTTCGCGTGCCTACGTAGGGCGTTTCAATTTCAAAGGTAGCGATCAGCAAAAGAAAATCGCCAATCTTTCTGGGGGTGAACGTAACCGTGTGCACTTGGCGAAGCTGTTACGCAGTGGTGGTAACGTATTATTACTCGATGAGCCAACCAATGATTTGGATGTGGAAACCTTGCGTGCGCTAGAAGAAGCGATTCAAGATTTTGCGGGTTCAGCCATTGTGGTCTCGCATGATCGTTGGTTCTTAGATCGGGTGGTGACTCATATGCTGGCATTTGAAGGGGATTCAAACGTCGTATTCTTTGAAGGAAATTACAGCGAATACGAAGATGATTACCGTAAGCGTGTGGGTGATGCTGCTTGGCAACCCAAACGCATCAAATACAAGAAGATCGAGACGGTTAATTGATAAAATGGAGCCTCGGCTGAGGTGCTATTTTGTCATCCCGGAATTTGCAAAGCAAATATCCGGGATCTCCGTCTAACACTGTAGTACTTTCAGGAGGTCCCGCGTCGAGCTACATGGACGTATTTATGTGTGTTTTTGAAAGGAATACGTAACCAGTCTTTCTAGTTTATGATCATGCACCAAAGGAAATATCATGCAAAACTTTATTAACAAAACCTGGGACGACTCAATCACCCCCACCCTGGTCGATTACATCAAGATCCCCAATAAATCCCCCGTTTTCGATGCAGACTGGGAAGCGCATGGCTACATGGAACAAGCGGTTCAATTAATTGCTGACTGGTGCAAAGCCCATGCGGCAAAAGGTATGACATTAGAGATTGTACGCGAACCGGGTCGTACGCCTGTAATTCTTATGGATATTCCAGGAGAAGGCGATAAAAATATTTTGATGTATGGCCACTTCGATAAACAACCGGAAATGGTCGGTTGGGAAGAAGACTTAGGACCATGGAGGCCAGTGATCCGTGATGATAAATTGTATGGTCGTGGTGGTGCGGACGATGGTTATTCCGCATTTTCTGCGCTGACGGCGATTAATGCCTTACAAGCACAAAATATCCCACACCCCCGTTGTGTGATTTTGATCGAAGCCTGCGAAGAAAGTGGTAGTTACGATCTGCCTTTTTATGTCGATAAACTTCGCGATCAGATCGGCACACCTGATTTAGTGATTTGTTTAGACTCTGGTGCGGGGAATTACGAACAATTATGGGGGACGACATCACTGCGTGGTGTGATTAATGCAACACTTAACATTGAGATGCTAACAGAAGGTATACATTCTGGCTTTGGTACGGGCACTGCGGCATCCACTTTTCGCGTGCTGCGTCAATTATTAAGCCGTATCGAAGATGAAAACACGGGTGACATGTTATTGCCTGAGTTAAGCGTGGATATTCCTGCGATTCGTGAGCAACAAGCAATACTTGCGGCAGATACGCTTCAGAATGAAGTGATTGACGCAATCCCACTGGCGGAGAATGTTCAGCCCGTATCTAACGATATCGCAACACTTCTATTAAATCGTACTTGGCGTGCAAGCTTAGAAGTGACTGGCATGGATCACATCCCTAGTGTTGCTGATGGTGGTAGTGTATTGCGACCACAGCTTGCGGCAAAATTGTCTGTCCGTATTCCGCCGACTTGTGATGTCGATGTGGCCGTTGCTGCATTGAAAGAAACCCTAGAAGCCAACGCACCTTACAATGCACGTGTTTCTTTCACACCGCTAGAAGCCAATGCCGGTTGGCATGCGCCACAACTCAATGAAACCTTGGCTGCGCAGATTAATGAAGCATCCCAAGTTGCCTTTGGCAAACCCGCGATGTATTTCGGTGAAGGTGGGACGATTCCTTTTATGGGGATGTTAGGTGATAAATTTCCGGAAGCGCAATTTTTTATTACTGGTGTGCTGGGTCCAAAATCGAATGCGCACGGCCCAAATGAATTTTTACATTTACCGTTCGCCAAGAAAATTACAGCTTGTGTTGCACACGTTTTAGCGGCGCAGTGTGGGTGAGAGCCTAATCTCTGTGTTGTACCTAGCAGCATGAAGCAGCTTTTTAGGCCGAGTTGCTTTGTTTTTTTCTTGTGCTATCCTTAAAGCTGAGATCGGCAAAAATACCGGCAAAAAAAACAAAAATATCAATGTAACCTATTGTTTTTAAAGAGGAATTATGGGTAAAAATACCGGCAAAAAATGTCACATTGGTTTGATGGAGCCTATGTTGCCAGAAGCTTCTCGCGTAGGGCCGCTACGTGAGCGGGCGGCTGAGTTGTTGTCTGCAGCAAGTGGTTTGACGGCACGCTTACATCCAATCGTATCGACCCAGATTGGGGGATTAGTGCGTACGATGAATTGCTATTACAGCAACTTGATTGAAGGGCACAATACACACCCGCGTGACATTGAGCGTGCACTAGCCGAGCATTATTCTTCAGATCCTGTTAAGCGTGATTTGCAACTGGAAGCAAAAGCACATATTGCTGTGCAAGATGCCATTGATGCTGAAGAGCGTCCATTTAATGTATCAGTTGAATATATTCAGTGTTTGCATGCAGCCTTCTACCAACATTTACCTGAAGCTTTTTTAACAGCCAGTAATCCTGATACAGGTGAAATACTGCGTGTTGAGCCGGGGCAGTTACGTCAGTCCTGGGTTCAGGTTGGGCGGCATATTCCTCCAGGGCCGGAAGAGCTACCTAAATTCATGCAGCGATTTTCTAATTGTTATACTTGGGATGATCGCAACGTCTTAGATGGGGTGATTGCTGCAGCTGCATCACATCATCGTTTTTTGTGGATACATCCTTTCTTAGATGGCAATGGTCGTGTGGCGCGTTTATTTTCAGATGCCTTTTTAAAGACCTTGGGCGTGGGTTCATGTTTATGGTCTGTTTCTCGTGGATTGGCACGCCATGTCGACACCTATAAAGCAAAATTGGCTGATGCAGATAGTGAGCGTCGTGGAGATTTAGATGGTCGTGGACAACTATCTTTACAAGGGTTAATAAATTTTTGTGAATTTTTTATGGATACTTGCTTAGATCAAATTTCTTTTATGGATACATTGATCCAACCAGCTACCTTGTTATCACGTATCGAATTTTATGTTGCGCAACAACAGCATCATAAGCAATTACCTAAACAAGCATTTCCTTTGTTAAAAGAAGCGTTACTTATGGGGGAGTTTGAACGAGGGCAGGCTGCGGCATTAACCGGTTATCAAGAGCGGCAAGCACGTACAGTCTTGCAGGCATTGATAGAGAAAAAGTTGCTTGTTTCTGACAGCCCAAGAGGGAAAGTAAGATTAAATTTTTCAGCAGAAACAGCGGAATACTGGTTGCCTAAGTTATTTCCTCCAAAAGATTAGTGTTTTCTACGATGATAGGTGTTAGTTCACACAACTTTCGTTGTCGTTTTTCATGAGCTTATGACATATGGTGCTAGCAGCGACTTATCAATAACAACCATGAAAAATATTTGCCTAGGTTGTGCGGGAGATTTTACCAAAAAGGTATGGCCGGAAAAAGGTTTTCAAAAATTGATGTAACCTACTGATTTGTATAGGAAATTTCTGGGGAAAAGATCGGGCCGTTTCCCCCATCATCATGTTGACACATTGTTTCTGCATAACTTTACTCACAAATTTCAACTACACTCCCCAATTCCTGCCACGGAATCACCATAATATTATCCGCGAGTTTTGCGCGCATGGGGGCGCGGCAAACAATGTAACCCATTGTCGAATTGTCGTATTCACTTAAGAACGTTAACAAATGTTTTGCGTCAGCCAATGACGGGTATGGCGTCCATTTCACTTCAATGGGGATGTATTGTCCCGCCAAAGAAACAACCCAGTCTACTTCTGGTCCTGTATGGTCATGCCAAAAATTTAATGCATTCGGGCCAGGTTGAAAACGCAGCATATGCAGTAACTCTAAACCTACCCATTGCTCGAACAAATGGCCCATGTATTTTTCTGGGTATGTTGCGGGTTCTTTTGCCGCAACGCGACGTACACCCATGTCAAATAAAAGATATTTGGGTGATTTTGTTAAACGCTTTCGTGATAGTGATTTGCTTAGTGGTTCAATGCGATGTGCGATCAAACAATCTTCCAGTATTTCATAGTAGTTTTGAACCGTTTTTCTCGTGACGCCAATATCTTGCGAGACTTTACTAATATTTAAGATGTGTCCAGATTCAATGGCTGCTAGCATTAAAAAGCGGTTGAATGTTCCTAGTTCACGGACTAAGGCTTCAGCTTTGATTTCTTCTTCTAGGTAGATGCCAACATAAGCTTCTAGTAATCTGTTTTTATAGGCATGGTCTGTTTCCAAATAGACGGCAGGTAGTGAGCCATGGAACAAGAGATCTTCAATGGTGTTAGGCAGTGCCGAGCATTCACTTAACATGAGTGGATCGCAGTGTAGGGGGATCACGCGCCCAGGCAATAAATTAATGGTCTTGCCTCGTTTCAATTTTCTGGCGGAGGATCCACTTAAAATAAACTGTGCTATGTTTCGATCAATGAGATCTTGTACGGCATCCATGATGAAAGGAATTTTCTGGACTTCATCGATGATGACGAGTGGTTTTTTTCTATCTGTGGTTTGTAGCGCTTCGACTTGTGTTGCAAGTAAATCTAATCGCTGCTCGTAGGCTAAACGTTTCTCAGGACGAGCAAAGGATATCGAGAGAGAGACAGGGAGCTGCGCCATCATGGTAGTTTTACCAGTCTGACGCGAGCCAAGTAGCAAAATACTTTTGTCTTTCGCTAGGTGTTTCGTGATCTCGGCTTCTAGTTGTCGGTGAACATACATGCTGTGCAAAGTCTATATTACTGAAAATTGTACCCCATGGTACCCAATTTTCACTGAAATTTGTACCCCAAGGTATACAATTTTCACTGAAATTTGCTACCCTTGGTGTACAATTTTCCATGATGTGAGGCTTTAAGCATCATTCAGCGGGTTTTTCAGGATTCTCGTAGGGTTCGCTAAATTTGCAGCTATCCTGCGGACAACGGCGCTCAGTGCCGCGTTTCTTCGTGGTTTTAACCGTTAAGATGGGCCAGCCACATTTCGGGCAAGGACCATCAATTGGTTCATCCCACAATGCATACTTACACTTAGGATAGTGTTCACAAGAATAGAAAATTTTACCGCGACGTGATTTACGTTTAAGGATATTCCCTTTGTTGCAATCTGGACATGTTTGTCCGGTGTCCTCGGGCTTATTCAAGGACTCGATAAATTTACAATCGGGATAACCACTACAGCCAATAAACTTACCGTAAGGGCCATGTTTATAAACCAAAGGTTTTTCACACTTCGGACACGTGCGACCTTCTAAGGCTTCATCGGTCGCATTATCTTCCGGATCTTCTTTTAAATTACGCGTGTAACTACAATCAGGATAATTCGTACAACCCACAAAACGACCGCGACGACCCAAACGAATCGATAGAGGACTCTTACACTCAGGACAGTCTTCGTCCATTTTTTCTTGAGTCACGTCTTTACGTTCGACGTTTTTGTCTATTTCTACCGTCTTATCTTTAAAGGGTTGCCAGAACTCTCTTAACAAATCAATCCAGTTTTTTTCTCCGCGGGATACACTATCTAATTGATCTTCCAACTGCGCTGTAAAACCAAAATCCACATAATGTGTGAAATACTTCGTTAAAAATTTTGTAACGACGCGGCCGACATCGGTAGGATGAAAACGTTTTTTCTCGAGAACAACATAGCCCCGATCTTGAATCGTAGAAGTAATGGATGCATAGGTTGATGGTCGTCCAATCCCATATTCTTCAAGCGTTTTAACCAAACTCGCTTCACTGTATCGTGGTGGTGGTTCTGTGAAATGTTGATCAGCCATAATGCCTAGCAAATCGATTTCTTCACCTTCTGTTAATGCTGGTAATAATTTATCGGTACTATCATCCAAACCTTTGTTGTCATCAGTACCTTCAATATAAAGCTGTAAAAAGCCTGGTTTTGCGACTTGCGAACCATTGGCACGGAAACGATTGTCATCACCCGCAAACAAATCGACTGCCACGGTATTAATCGTCGCATGTTGCATTTGGCAGGCAACGGTACGCTTCCAAATGAGATTGTATAGCTTAAATTGATCGTCGCTTAAATAGCGCCGAATTGATTCTGGTGTGTGACGAGCTAGAGTGGGACGAATGGCCTCATGTGCTTCCTGCGCATTTTTGGATTTGGTTTTATACATGCGCGGTGAGTTAGGTAAGTTTTCTTCGCCGTAAGTTGCTTGAATAAAGTCACGAATTTCAAAAATCGCTTCTTTGGCTAAGGTCACAGAATCCGTACGCATATACGTGATCAAACCCGTGGTACCTTCACCAATGTCTATTCCTTCATACAGTTGCTGCGCGGTACGCATGGTACGCTTGGCTGTAAAGCCTAATTTTCGCACGGCTTCTTGTTGTAGGGTTGATGTGATAAACGGTGCGGCCGGATTACGCTTACGTTGTTTCTTTTCAATTTTAGAAACTAATAGCTTGCCTTCCGCGATATCTAATAAATGTTGTTTGTATTCCGTCGCGGTTTTTTCATCTGTTACGGTAAATTGTTCGACTTTTTTGCCTTGGTATTCGACGAGTTTTGCTTGGAAACTTTGTTTCTCGGCAGCGGCTTCTGCACCAATGGTCCAGTATTCTTGAGAGTTAAATGCTTCGATTTCATCTTCACGTTCGACGATAAGTCGTAAGGCTGGGCTTTGTACGCGACCCGCGGATAAACCACGTCGGACTTTTTTCCAGAGTAGTGGCGATAAATTGAAACCAACGAGGAAATCTAAGGCACGACGTGCTTGCTGTGCATCGACTAATGGCATTGCCAATTCACGAGGATTGGCAACGGCCTCTTTGACCGCAGTTTTGGTGATCTCATGGAAAACCACGCGGTACACGGGTTTATCTTTTAAGCCACGCTTCTTACGTAATAACTCACATAAATGCCAGGAGATGGCCTCGCCTTCGCGATCCGGATCAGTTGCGAGATAAAGGGCTTCGGCATTCCGTAATGCTTTCACAATGACATCGACGTGTTTGGCATTACGATCGATGGGTTCATAGCGCATGGCGAAGTCATTGTCCGTTTCGACGGCGCCTTCTTTGGCAACCAAATCGCGGACATGACCATAAGAAGCAAAAACCACAAAATCTTTGCCAAGATATTTTTTGATGGTTTTTGATTTGGCAGGAGACTCTACAACAACAACATATTTACTCAATGACCTATTCCTCGATGTGCATCGGCGTGTAAGTGGCAGCTGAGCCACGTGTGCAGCAACCGTTTGCCGGGTATATTGGCGAGTAAGGTTAATGCAAGTTGCTGGATGTCATCAAGGGTTATATCAGAATCTGTGTTAGGGATGGCCTGTTCAATGAGTAATTCACGTGTAACTGGGTCTAAAATGCCCAACTGTTCTAAATAAAGAATAAATCCGCGGACTTCTCGGCTTAAATAAATCTGTTCTTCGGCGGTAAATGCACGAATATTGACCTGACCAGGGTTGGGTTCAGGTCGCCATGCGGGGGTGAGCACCTCGCCTAGCCAATCTAGCGCATGATCAATGGCGCCTAGCGAAAATCCTTGCTCACGCAACTCTTCCACTAATAATTCTTCACCGGGCAGCGAAGCCACACTCGGATCTAAGTGATATTTGAATAGGTAACGAATAACGTCGTACATAGTTTCCTCCCTAGCACTGTCATTCTCTTATTCTTGCCGTTGGTATCCTCCAACGGTTTTGCAGATGAATCCTTCCATCTCCAGCTCCACCAGCTTGGCGGAAACTTCCGGGGGCGTCAATTGTGAAAAGGAGCATATTTGGTCAAAGGACGTGGGCTCAACCCCTATATGTTGTATGAGTGGTGATTTTTTGCGTGTTTTTCTGGGGCTAGTGCTGGCGTGGCTTATCTCCCAGGCCGAGAGAATATCTTCAGCGGATTCAACCAAGGCAGCGCCTTGTTTGATGAGGTGGTGACAACCTCGAGATTTCAAATTGAAAATAGAACCTGGCATGGCAAATACATCGCGGTTCTGTTCATTGGCCAGGCGAGCAGTGATTAAGGATCCGCTGCGCATTGCTGCTTCCACAACCAATGTTCCGCGAGATAAGCCGCTGATGATGCGATTACGTTTTGGAAAACTACTGGGGTGTGGCGACATTTCTTGATGTGTCTCGCTAATAATCGTGCCGTTATTGTCTAAAATTGTTTGCGCTAAATTTACATGTTGCTTGGGGTAGATGGTTTGAATGTCGGTGCCGAGTACAGCTATCGTGCGACCATTTCCTTGCAATGCACCTCGATGCGCCGAACCGTCAATGCCATGTGCTAGACCACTGGTAATGACAATGTTGTTTTTTACCATATCTTCTGAAAGTCGCATGGCAATGTTACACCCCCCCGGTGTTGCTTGCCTTGCGCCGACAATCGCAAGTTGTGTCTTCTGCAACAAAGAAACATTGCCTCGAATAAATAACACAGGCGGTGGATCGGGAATGGTTTTGAGTAAGCTAGGATAGCTGGCATCTTCAAGCGTGATCAGATGATTGTTTTCATTGTCTAACCACGGCCAGATGGCATCTAACCAGGGGTGTTTTTTTGTTTTAATGAAGTCAACATTACTTGTTGTGAAGCCTTGCTGTCTAAGCTGTTTGCTTGATGCTGCCAAACAGTCTGATAAGTTTGGCCATAATGATTGGATCGCTTGAAATTTTATTGCGCCGATGCCTGGGCATCGGGACAAAATGAGCCAAGCTGTAAGTGTTTGTCTATTCACGTTTTTTCCTTGTTTTGCTGAGGTTTTGTGACTGTAACCGACTAGATTTTGTTTGTCATTATTGCTATGATGGCGCCAATGTTTTTTTGTGAGAGGTGGCTATGGCGATTAGAAAAGTATTACAGTTTCCTGATGAGCAGTTACGTTTAATGTGTGAGACGATAACGGTATTTGACGATGCATTAAAACAATTGGTCGACGACATGTTTGAAACCGTGGATGCTTACGGCGGTGGTGGTTTAGCTGCGGCACAGATTAATGTGCAGCAGCGCGTGTTTGTGATGAATGGCGGTTCCGGTGATAAAAACGTGGTTGCTTGCATTAACCCAGAAATCATTGAGCAACGCCATGAGGCTGTCACAGAAGAAGCTTGTTATTCTTTTCCAGGTATTTCAGCAAAAGTGAAGCGTCCACTGTGGGTTCGGGTTAAATTTCAAGATATCACTGGCGCATGGAAAGAATTAGAAGTAAAAGACTGGGAAGCGCGTTGCGTGCATCACGAAATTGAACATTTGGATGGCGTGGTCTTTATCGATCATCTATCTGGTTTGAAGCGTAAAATGCTGTTGGAGAAAATGCGTAAATTCAAACAAAAGCAACAAATAGGTTAATCGTGAAAATACTATTTGCGGGTACGCCGCAGTTTGCTGTCCCAAGTTTACAAGCGCTCATCGCTAGCAAGCATGAAGTGACTGCTGTCTATACACAACCGGACCGTCGTGCTGGGCGGGGTCGACATCTCCAGCCGTCGCCCGTGAAAGAAATCGCGATACTCAACGACATTCCTGTGTGCCAGCCACGTAATTTGCGATCTGAAGCGGATCAACTGACCTTATTAGCACATCATGCTGATTTGATGGTGGTTGTTGCTTATGGCTTAATTCTCCCTAAGAAAGTGTTAGAGATACCTCACTTTGGTTGTATCAATGTTCATGCTTCATTGTTGCCACGTTGGCGTGGTGCGGCGCCCATTCAACATGCGATTTTATCGGGTGATACGGAATCTGGTGTGACGATTATGCAAATATCGGAAGGCTTAGATGAAGGGGATATGTTAGCAAAAGTCACTTGCCCTATCACAGAGACGACAACGGGTACGCAGTTGCATGAAGCCTTAGCGACAATGGGTGCGAAGGCGTTGTTGCCAGTGATTGATCAGGTGGATGCGGGGAAAGAAAATATTACACCTCAAGATCATACGAAGGCGAATTACGCACATAAAATAAAAAAACAAGATGCGGCGATTAATTGGTCGCAGTCCGCCGTTGAAATCAATCGTTTAATTCGTGCTTTCCAACCATGGCCGGTTGCTTTTACTCAGCGTGATGATCAAGTCGTGCGTGTTTGGAAGGGGATCCCTTTGTCTGAACTAACAGATGAGAGCCCTGGTACTATTTTGCGAGCAGATGCGGCAGGGATTGATGTGGCGACAGGTGATGGTGTCTTGCGTTTATTGGAATTACAGTTGCCTGGGGGGCGTGTTTTGCCTGTACAAGAAATATTGAATTCTCGTCAAACTTTGTTTTCTGAGGGTTCACGTTTCATATGACAACTAAAAAAACACCACAAGCGAAAGCCGCTAAACAATTATGGCAATGGCATCAACAACAAGCATCGCTTTCTGGCGTTGAGTTTGATTCGCCGCTTTGCCAAGAAATGATTTATGGTGTTGTCCGTTGGTGGACGCATCTTGATGCTATTCTTAAGCCGTGCATGCACAAACCTATGAAGCCAAGTAAAGTGGTGTATTGGTTACTGTTGCTGGGAGTGTATCAATTACGTTTTATGAAAACGCCTGATCCCGTTGTTGTTAATGAATGTGTGAAAGCCACCAAAGAATTAAAGCAGCCGGGTTTGAGCAGTGCGGTCAATGCGATTTTACGTGCAGTGTGTCGGCAGAAAGAACCGACGTTTCCTTCGCTTGAAGCAGAAAGCGCACATCCTGCGTGGTTTATTAAGATGATTAAGCAGGCTTATCCAGATGACTGGGAAAATATTCTAGCAGTAAATAATCAATATCCGCCGATGGTTTTACGGATTAATCCTGCGAAAGTATCACGTGATGCTTACTTGAAAAAACTGCAAGCCATGGATATTGAAGCGACGCCAACACCCTTATCTGATGTGGGTCTACAGTTAAACAAATCGCGGCCCCTGCAAGGCTTGCCTGATGATGTTGTGTCGCAAGGGGAAGCGTCACAATGCGTCGCACCGGCGTTACAGATCCCTAATGAAGACGGTATTCGCGTATTAGATGCTTGCTGTGCCCCTGGCGGCAAGTTGCGTCACATGCTGGCGTTGGCACCTAAGGCAGACCTATTAGGTTTAGATGTCTCTGCAAAGCGTGTAGAAGCCATGCCAGCCATCAAGGCGAAAGTGTTGGTGGCGGATGCCGCGGAGCCAGATACATGGCATGACGGTCGTTTATTTCACCGCATCCTCATCGATGCACCGTGCTCGGGTTCAGGCGTTATACGCCGCCATCCTGATATCAAATGGCGTCGACGTGAGAGTGATATTCCGGCGCTTGTTGCAGAGCAGCACGCTTTGTTAAACATCTTGTGGCCGCTGTTAGAGAAAGACGGTATTTGCGTGTATTCCACCTGTTCTATTTTTCCTGAAGAAAATCAGCAAGTGATCGACGCGTTTTTACAAGAAAATCCTGATGCCACACTAGAACCTTTAGAGCTATCCGGCGCACGCCTCAATCAATTCGGCACGCAACTTCTACCCGCTGACAATGGCGTGGATGGTTTTTTTATTGCGGTGTTACGGAAAGCTGCATTGTCATCCCGCACTTGATGCGGGATCTCTATCTACTGCTGTAGTACTTTCAGGAGATTCCGGCTTTCGCCGGAATGACATGAATGTACCTGTCATCCCGCACTTGATGCGGGATCTCCTGGTAGCACTGCAGTAATAGCTGGAGACCCCGGGTCGGCGCCCGGGGTGACGGCCTTCTCAGCAAAATCTATCCTGCCAGCGTATTCAACCCCTTCAACAAATTGACGGCTTGATAAAGCTGAAAATCTTCATGTACTAAAACTTTTTTATCTTTTTTCTTTTTGTCTTTTTTAGTCGAAGATTTCTTATCCGATTTATTTTCAATGTGCCCAGCTAAACTATTTTCTCGTAGCACAATAATATCCATCGTACCTTTACCTTCAGGTTCGGGAACAGATAAAGTTTCTACTTGGATGTCTGGTTTAATCCCTTTTGCCTGAATAGAACGACCGGATGGCGTGTAGTACAACGCAGTTGTTAACTTGATCGCATGCGTGTTATCCAATGGCAAGACTGTTTGCACGGATCCTTTCCCGAAGCTTTGTTCACCCATAACAACCGCACGACGATGATCTTGCAAAGCGCCCGCAACAATTTCTGATGCTGAGGCAGAGCCCGCATTGATTAATACCACGATGGGTAAGCCATGCAGGATATCGCCTTGACTTGCATAGGCTTTAAAGTCACCACCAGGTATGCGACCTTCTGTGTAGACAATGAGTTCTTTGTGATTGAGTTGGTTATCTTGATCTAAGAATAAATCGGATACACCAACGGCGGCATCTAATAAACCACCTGGGTTGTTACGTAAATCAATCACTGCACCTTTTAATTTATTATTGGTTTGTTTCTTTAAGTCATCAATTTGTTTAGCTAAGTCTCTTGTGGTGTTTTCTTGAAATTGACGAACACGTAAATAAGCAAAATGCTTGTCGATTAATTCACTTTTAACACTGTCCACGTTGATGATGGCGCGTTTTAATGTTTTCTCGAGTACTTGATGTTTTTCGCCGCGTAAAATAGTGAGCTTTACTGTGGACCCATCATCTCCGCGGAGTTTTTTGATAGCATCTGTCATACTTAAGCCTTTAATGGGTTCGCCATTAATCGCGAAAATCAAATCACCACTTTTTAATCTCGCTTTGCTGGCAGGGGAGTCATCTAGTGGGGTGACAATGCGGACCAGCCCATCATGCATGTCAATTTCAATGCCGAGGCCAGCAAACTTACCTTCGGTGCTGGTCGTCAACATCTCTAGATCGTCAGGGTTAAGATAAGCGGAATGGGGATCGAGTCCTTGTAACATGCCTTGTAACGCACTTTCGAATAGTTTTTCATCCTTGGCATCTTTGACATAGTATTGTTTGATATGACCTAACGCCAAAGAAAAATGTTCCACTGGCTGCAAGGGTGCTTGTTGTACCATGACTTGTGGATGGTCTTTGTCGCTGGCAAAAGAGATTGATAAAGTGAGGCTGAGTAAAAGGGTTAACAGAAAACGTGCCATGATTCGCTCCGTGAATAGGTTTGGTGGGTATTGTAACATGAATCCGCAGTGTCATGCCGCACTTGATGCGGCATCTCCATGGGTTACCGCTGTGCTATCAGGAGATTCCGCGTCAAGCGCGGAATGACAGCTGAGCGGAATGACAACACAACTACCCCAGCAAACTCACCCCCGTCATCTCGTTTGGTTGGGTGAGATCCATCACGTGAAGTAGCGTGGGTGCTATATCGCAGAGTGTGCCTTGTGCAGTGAATGGCGTGGGTTTTCCCACGTAAACAAATGGTACTAAGCAGTTAGTGTGCGCGGTATGCGCTTGCGCATGGTCGGCGTTATACATGAGTTCGGCATTACCGTGATCGGCGGTAATAAACCAATGGGCTTGGTTTTCTAATACGGCTTGATGAATTTCTCCTAAGCACGCATCAATGGCTTCAATTGCTTTGACCGTTGCATCAAAATCACCGGTATGTCCCACCATATCGGCATTCGCGAAATTACAGATGACGAGCGCATGTTCATCTGAATGAATCGCATCAATCACATGTTGTGCGACAGCTGCCACATGCATTTCTGGCTGTAAGTCATAGGTAGCGACATCAGGAGAGTTCACGAGGATACGTTTTTCAAGGGGAAAAGGAGCTTCTACACCACCGTTAAAAAAGAAAGTGACATGCGCGTATTTTTCAGTTTCAGCCGTATGTAGTTGCGATAAACCTTGCTTGCTAACAACTTCCGCTAATGTGTTACTAATTTTCTCTGGTGGATAGGCAACGGTGCAGGGTAAATCATGCGCGTATTCGGTTAGCGTGACAAAGTGATGATAATCAATCACGCGTTCGCGCGGAAAACCATGAAATGCTGGCAGGGTGAATGCCTGCGTGAGTTGCCGTGCCCGATCCGCGCGGAAGTTCATCATGACGATCACATCATCATCTTGTATGGCTTGATGATTACCGATAAGCGTGGCCTGCACAAATTCATCGGTTTCTCCGCGTGCGTACGCAGCTTCTAAAGCAGATTCAGCTGTGTCCGCCTGAAAAGATGCTTTCCTCAGTGTGAGTGCATCGTAACAAGTTTGCGTACGATCCCATCGGGTATCGCGATCCATGGCGTAGTAACGTCCACAAATTGACGCGACATCTCCAACACCGATGCGTTTAAAACAGTGGCCTATTTTTTTTAAACTAGCTGCAGCACTCTTCGGAGCGGTGTCACGTCCATCTAAAAACAGATGGAGTGCCAGTTGCTTTACGCCGCATTGTTCGGCTAATTCGCATGCTGCCACGATGTGATCTTCATGGCTATGCACACCACCAGGCGATAACAGCCCCATGATATGTACGGTGCGCTTGTTGGCAGCAGCATACTGAAACGCATTAGTAAAAGCGGTGTTTTGTTGAAAGCTACTATCATCAATGGCTTGTGTAATGCGTGATAAGGCTTGACGCACTAAACGCCCGGCGCCCATGTTTAAGTGCCCGACCTCGGAATTTCCCATTTGTTGATCGGGTAAGCCTACGGCATGCCCCGAGGCATCGAGCAAGGTATGTGGATAATCGCGCCACAATTTATCCCAGTTGGGGGTGTGTGCTTGGGCAATGGCGTTGTGCTCGCGTGCTTCGCGATGTCCCCAGCCATCTAGAATCAGTAATACCGTTGTGTTGTGCATAGTAGCCTAAAGAGATGTCAAATAAAGTGTTTATTGATCAGAAGGGATCACTATATCAGGATAATCTTCCCTCGCAAGGCAGATTAGCTAGCTGATCTGTCCTGGCAGGGAAAATTAGATGGGTTTGTTTCAGGAAATCTGATGAAGAAAGTCTGGATGAGCCATTTATAAAAACCTATAAGTGGCTCAAATGACTTGATTAACTTAATTGAGCCACTTATACTTCATTATAAGTGGCTCACAATAGGTTTTCATATGATTGGTCGACAGTTCGAAAGGACGCGATTAAAAAAGCTCTTTGATTCCACAGAAGCGGAATTTATGGTTGTCTATGGACGACGTCGCGTGGGTAAGACTTTTTTAATTCAATCTTACTTTACAGAGGAGCAAGACTGTGTGTTTATGCAGGCAACAGGCTTGCAAAAAGGGTCGCTTAAACAACAGCTCCAGCTTTTTACTGATGCACTTGCAAAGACCTTTTTCAGAGGTGCAATGATTACGCCACCGAAGGATTGGGGATCTGCATTTAAATTGTTAACTCAGCAACTTGAAATGACAACACAGACCGTTGTTATATTTTTGGATGAATTTCCCTGGATGGTGACACCACGCGCTGGATTGCTTGAAATGCTGGACCACTATTGGAATCAATATTGGAGTCGTCTAAAGCATATTAGGCTTGTGATTTGTGGTTCTAGTGCTTCATGGTTAATTAAAAAAATTATTGAAAATAAAGGGGGGTTACATAATCGCGTGACTTCTCAACTTCATTTGAAACCATTTACGCTTTCTGAGACAGCTGCGTTTTTAAAACATCGAAAGATTAAATTAAATGCCTCTCATTGCTTATCGTTATATCTAGCGCTAGGCGGCGTGCCATACTATTTAAAGTATGTTGAACCTGGATTAACTGCAGAACAGAATATTCAGAGAATTTTGTTTGATCAAGATGCGCCGTTACATCATGAGTTTGAGAAACTTTTTTATTCGCTATTTAAACATGCAGATGCCTATATTGAGTTAATTAAAGTTATCGGCATGCGAAAGGAAGGGTTAGACCGTGTAAGCCTCCAGAAACACACAAAAATCTCGAATGGTGGTCGACTTTCTGAACGTTTAAAAGATTTAGTGCTGACTGGCTTTATCCAAACGTATAGTCAATTAGGAAAAACGCAAAATATCTACTACAAGCTCATTGATGAGTTTAGTCTTTTTTATTTTCAGTGGGTGATGCCACACAGAAATCAATTATTTGTTGGTGAGCATTGGTTGAGTCAACATCAAAAACCAGCTTATGCAAGTTGGGCTGGCTATGCTTTTGAAGCGGTGTGTATGCAACATATCGATCAAGTGGTGAAGGCATTGGGGATACACGGTGGTGGCGTAATTAGTTCATGGCGTTATATACCCAAAACGTCGAAAGAGTGTGGGGCTCAAATTGATTTGCTGATCGAGAGGAATGATAATGCAATCACTTTATGTGAAATTAAATACACACGAGAACCTTTTGTGATTGATAAAAATTATGCGCTCATTTTACAGCGGAAAATTGATCTATTTAACGAAAAAACCAAAAACAAAAAACAAGTTTTTCTTGCATTGATCTCTGCTCACGGCGTGAAAAAAAATAAATATAGTGAGTTGTTAATCGATCAGGTTGTGACGCTTGAACATTTGTTTATCGGGTAAAGCTATCGCAAGTGATCAAGAGAGAGCACTATATCAGGATAATCTGCCCTCGCAAGGTAGATTAGCTAGGTTTTTTTGTATCAATTTAACGGCATTGCCGTTCAGCCAACAACCCGTATAATGCCCTCATCTTTTAAGGAGCGTAAACATATGCAAGATTTTTCGATTTTTGTGGCACAGAACCTTTGGTTGTGCCTGTTATTTGGCGTTTTATTGGCGGCGGTCGTTGTGACGGAACTGCGTCGTTCGGCTAAAGGTGGTCAGCAAATTAGCCCGCAGGCGGCTGTGATGATGATGAACCGTGGCAATCCACAACTCATTGATATTCGTGATTCGGCCCGCTTTAACCAGGGGCATATCGCAGGGGCGAGGCAAATTGATGCAAAGACAGATAAAATTGATTGGGCCCAAGTGTTGCCGGAAAAAGACCAAAAGTTATTACTCATCTGCGAAAGAGGCCAATCAGTGCTCAAAGTAGCCGACCAGTTACAAAAGTTAGGTTATACTAACGCGAATATCTTGGCGGGCGGGATGACTGCTTGGCGAGATGCTAATTTACCGATTACGAAAGGAGCTTAAGCATGGCGAAAGTCATTGTCTATTCCAAGCCCAGCTGTCCGTACTGTGTGCGCGCAGAGCAACTGCTGCAACACAAAGGTGTGGCATTTGAGAAGGTTCGTGTGGATTTAGATGCTGAGGCATTAAAATTCATGATGGAAAAAAGTGGGCGTCGTACCGTGCCTCAAATTTTTATCAACGATGAACCCATTGGCGGATTTGATGATTTGTATGCGCTGGATAAAAGCGGTAAATTAGACGGATTATTAACTTAACTAAACTCAATAAAGGGGAGCATGACCATGGCCGATACACAACCTGAATTTGCGATTCAGCGTTTATACATTAAAGACAGTTCATTTGAGGCACCGAATGCCCCAGCGATTTTCCGTGAAAAATGGGAACCTGAAGTGAATTTGGATCTCAATAATCATCACGAAAAAATTACTGACGGCGTGTATGAAGTCACACTGAAAGGTACCGTGTCTGTGAAATCTAGTGACACAATGGCATTTGTTGCTGAAGTCACTTATGCCGGTGTGTTCACAGTGAAAAACTTTGAAAAAGAACAGTTCGACCAAGTGATTCATAGCTTCTGTCCAAACGTTTTATTCCCGTACATGCGTGAAACAGTGACGGATATGGTTAACCGTGGTAGCTTCCCGCAATTAGTCTTAGCACCGGTTAATTTCGATGCCTTGTACCAACAACAATTGGCACAAGCGAAAGACGGCGAGAAAACTTCTTAAGTAAGCATTGTCTCTACCAATTTGCCTGGCGTGCGAAGATCGTAGGAAAATTTGATGAGAAAACGGAGTTTATACAAAATAAATGAGTATTTCGAAGAAAGTTTCCCATAGATTATTGTCGCCAATTGCAGTATTGGGTGCCGGCTCATGGGGCACCGCGTTAAGCCTGGCTTTGGCCAGGCATCAACAAGATGTTGTGCTGTGGGATGTGAACAGTGAGCTGGTCACATCCATGCAGCAATCACGCGAAAATACGCGCTATCTGCCCGGGATCCCTTTGCCAGATAATATTCACTGTTGCGACTCCTTAGCAGAAACGCTTAAACAATCGCGCGATGTATTAATTGTCGTACCGAGTCATGCATTTCGTCGCGTTCTACAAAACATTAAACCGCATTTAGCTGCCGATGCGCGTGTCATTAGCGCGACCAAAGGCTTAGATGCAGAAACCGGTCAACCTTTATCTGCTGTATTTCGTGAAGAAATGGGCGATAGAGCTTATGCTGTATTATCCGGCCCATCGTTTGCGAAAGAAGTTGCGGCGAATATGCCAACCGCTGTGACCATTGCCAGCGAAGATACTGACTGGTTAGCAACGGTTGCGGCGAGTTTCCACCAACAAACTTTTCACGTATATACATCGCAAGATGTGCTTGGTGTGAGTTTGGGGGGGGCTGTTAAAAATGTGATAGCAATTGCTGTTGGGATGGCGGATGGTTTGGGTTTTGGCACCAATACAAAAACAGCATTGATCACCCGTGGTTTAGCAGAAATGATGCGCCTGGGTGAAGCGCTTGGTGCACAACGCGAAACATTTACCGGTTTATCCGGCGTGGGTGATTTGGTGTTAACTTGCAGTGATAATCAATCGCGTAATCGTCGTTTTGGGTTGGCGATTGGTCAAGGCCAAGCGGTACAAGCGGCGGAAGAAGCCATTGGCCAAGTGGTCGAAGGCAAACGCAATGCCCAAGAAGTAGTAACACTAGCAAGGCAGCATGATGTGAATATGCCGATTGCAGAACAAGTCTTCCGTGTCCTCTACGAAAACGCCCCCATTGCGACGGCGGTCAATGCCCTACTCGCCCGCGATTTGCAGGGAGAGTAGTTTATGGGGGCGGGGTGGTTCTTGTCTTGTTTGTGAGAGGGGTGCTTGCGCGGGCACTGCTGAAATACTCAGAACCGGGCTAAAAAATGTTGCCTCCGGCATATCCGGCGCTATTTCTGTGATTAATTTCAATAGACGATTAGATGCTGCTGCTTGTTGCTGAGCGTTGGTGAGTGGGTATGCAGCAAATGGTACCAGGTCGCTTTCGGGCGCCTGTGTTGATGGTGGCGTTGTCTCAACATAGGCCTTTTCAAGGTATCTTAAATCTTCTTTGATAAAGCTGATAGGATATGTGCTTCTTATGAATGCCTCTACTTCATCAGGTGTATTACAGTGTTTCCCGACCCACGTCATGATTGTTGCTTTATGTCCTTCATTATGACCTAACAAAAGCGCGCTTAACGTTGGTATTGTGTTGATATGCATGAGCAATTCTTTTGTAATGTTGGTTATGCTGATATCTGTTTGACCGTTTAGTAAAAAATGTAGTTTTAACGGTGTATCTGGACTCGCGCTTGCCTTGCCGCTTAGTTCTTTGAGGGTTTTATCAAAGATAGAGATAAATGTTGTTGGTACTAGGGCAATCAGTAAACCCAGTGCACCATGATAATTGACCTTCAGCTTAGATATCTTACCTGTCGTCCTGATACAGCGTTGTTTTAATTTCTTCTCAAATATTGAAAAGGCTGTGTATACATGGCTAAGATCGGATACCTTCTTCGCTAGCGCTGTCGCAACCTCATGAGGAATGCTCCCTTTAGCACATGAGCTGCGAATGTCTTCCAACGCCTGAGTGACCTCTTGATGGCAGGTGCGAAGACTATGCCAGCCACGGGTGTGCCCAATATCTTTTGAGTCGATGCGGCTGCTGAAGCATGCCACGATCTTTGCCATCTGCTCGAGTAGCTGGGCATCGCCATTGGATTTGTTAAATGCGGTTAACCAGCGCGAGTGTGTGTTACCGAGTGCAAGCTTGATGGTGTGGCGATCTGTGCTTCCTGCATCGAAAAATTGTAATAAGGGATTTTTAGGGGGCGTGTAAGTGGATGTAGCTTCGTTATAGCGTTTCGCTAATGTTAGTTGTTCGCGGATGAGTTTATTAAGTCTATGTAAGGGATTGCCTAGGATCGTACTTTGAGAACGCCATAGCTGTACCATGGTAATATGCAGCAAAGGTTGTACCAAATTTTGCTCAAAGGTGCGCCCGAGGCGGGTACTGGTGTCTAATAAGGTCACGATATTGTCTCCTGCGTATTTATTTTTATTACCGCAGAAAAGGGGCTATTGTGTAGCCCCTACCAAAAATATATAGTTTTTAAGCGAATTTAGTTTTTAGTTGTTGTGCTAAACGACTCTTGGTGCGTGCAGCTTTATTCTTGTGAATCAAACCACGGTTGGCCATTTTATCCAACGAAGCGATAGCTGCTTTGATGTGCGTTGCAGCATTATCTTTTTCGCCTGCATCGATGGCATTGCGTGTTTGTTTGACGTAAGTACGCATTTCAGCACGTTGTGAGGCATTATGTTGACGACGTTTTTCTGCTTGACGTACGCGTTTTTTCGCTTGTTTTGTGTTAGCCACGTGGCTCTCCGAATTCAATGATAAAAGAGGCCGAATTATTCAACTTTTGCGCGGTTTTGTCAAACATTTAGAGAGATTCTCAGTGGGTTGTTCAAAAATAACACTTGGTATATCGATAAGATGCTGAATACCCCTAATTTTGTTAAGATTCAGGCCATTTTAATGAGTCAGATAAGCCCATGCGTAAAAGCCTGCTTCGATCCAGCGGCATCTTTGCTGCCAATACCTTGCTATCCCGGGTGCTGGGATTCGTGCGGGATATGGTCATTGGCGTGATATTTGGGGTGGTGGCAGGTACGGATGCCTTTTATGTGGCCTTCAAAATCCCCAATTTTCTACGGCGCCTCTTTGCCGAGGGTGCCTTTTCTCAAAGTTTTGTGCCGGTGCTATCGGAATATGAAGCGACAAAAACGCCTGCCGAATCGCGCCACTTTTTAAATGCGATGGCTGGGGCGTTGAGTACCGTGTTATTTATGACGACGGTGCTGGCGATGTTGGGTGCGCCATGGTTAGTGCATGTGTTTGCACCGGGGTTTGTTGTTGGTGGTGCGCGCTTTGTGTTAACGGCACATATGTTGGTGATTACCTTTCCTTATATTTTCTTTATTTCTTTAACAGCTTTTGCTGCGGCCGTGTTAAATACGCAGCGGGTGTTTGGGCCGCCGGCCTTTACGCCCGTGATTCTGAATGTTTGTTTGATTGTTGCCGCTTTGTGGGGGGCGCCACATTTCCATTTAGGCATAATCGCTGTTGCTTGGGGGGTGTTTTTCGCGGGAATACTGCAATTACTGTTTCAAATTCCTTTTTTAATGCGTGTGAAACGCCTGCCAAAGCCGACCTTTCGCTGGCGGGATCCGGGTGTGCGGCGTGTGCTGAAACTAATGGTGCCGGCATTGTTTGGTGTTTCCGTGTCACAAATTAATTTATTGATCGATACTTTGTTTGCTTCATTTCTTATGGTGGGTAGTGTGTCGTGGTTGTACTATTCTTCACGTTTAATGAATTTTCCATTGGGGGTGTTTGGCGTTGCTATTTCCACGGTCATTTTGCCGACCTTGGCGACGCAGCGTGCGACGCAGGATGAGGCGGCATACCAAAACACGTTAGACTGGGCTTTGCGCAGTATTTTGTTGGTCGCCTTACCCTCGATGTTAGGTTTATTGTTTTTGGCGGGCCCTTTGTTAACGACGTTATTTCATTACGGTGCCTTTTCTCTGCGTGATGTGGTGATGGCGAGCCGCAGCTTATGGTGTTTTGCTGTGGGTATTCCGGCATTTATGTTGATTAAAGTGTTGGTGTCAGGGTTTTATGCACGCCAAGATATGAAAACACCCGTAAAAATTGGGGTGATTGCGATGGTCTCGAACATTGTATTGATCTGTCTATTGATTAAGCCCTTGGCGCATGCAGGGTTGGCTTTGGCTACGAGTGTGTCTGCATATATCAATGCGGCGTGTTTATTTGTTGTGTTGCACCGGCGGCAGCTATTTCGACCCGCGAGTGGATGGTGCTTGTTTGTCGGAAAAGTATTGCTGGCTTGTGTTGCGATGACTGCGGTGATTTGGCTGTGGCACATGCCCTTGTCACAATGGGCGGCCCATCATGCGGGGTGGCGTTTGTCTCATTTGTTAGGCGCTGTTGGCGTGGCCGCGATAGTTTATCTAGGTGTGTTGTGGTTATTGGGGTTGCGTATTAAGGATTTGAAACAGGCATGAAGATCATTCATCATCCAAGTGCAGTGCCACATGCACACGTGGCAACTATCGGTAATTTTGATGGTATGCATCGCGGGCATCAAGCCTTAATCCAGCGCACTAAAGAGTTAGCTTCGCAGCATCATTGTGCCGCGATGGTGATTTTGTTTGAGCCACAGCCTCGTGAATATTTTTCACCGGATACGGCGCCACCACGTGTGATGCAATTACGCGATAAGCTACATTTTTTGCAGCAAGCGGGTATTGATACGGTGGTCTGTTTGTCATTTTCACACTGTTGTCAGTTGAGTGCAGAGACCTTCTGTGATGTCATTTTAAAGCAAGCCCTGCAAGTGCATACCTTGGTCATTGGGGAAGACTTTCGTTTTGGGAAAGGACGAACAGGGGATGCTGCCTTGCTTCAAACACATGGTTTAGCCGTAGAAAATATTCCCCCGGTATTAGCGGGTGATCTTCGTATTAGTAGTACGGCAGTGCGTATCACATTGGCGCAAGCTGATTTTTCTCTTGCGGAACGCTTACTCGGGCATGCGTGGCAATTTCGTGGGCGTGTGGCGCATGGGCAGCAGTTGGGGCGAACATTGGGTTATCCCACCTTGAATATTCGTTTAGGTCAGCCACATGTCCCTGTTACAGGCATTTTTGCTGTGCGTGTGAGCATTGGCGATAAAACCGTCTGGGGCGCTGCTAGTTTAGGGCCTCGCCCGGTGGTTGACGATGCACGTGGACTGCTAGAAGTGCATTGTTTAGATTTTAATGAGACACTTTACGGTCAGCATGTGACCGTGACGATTTTACAGAAACTCCGTGATATCATGGACTTTGATAGCCACACGGCGTTAATTGAACAAATGCAGCAAGATATATTGCAAGTAAGGGCCTTGATACCATGAGTGATTACAAACATACCTTAAATTTACCAAGCACTGACTTTCCGATGAAAGCAAATCTAGCGAATCGCGAGCCTGATCGTTTAAAGCGCTGGGCAGAGCAAGACGTTTATCAGATGATTCGTGATGAACGAGCGGGCAAACCCTTGTTTATTTTGCATGATGGACCGCCGTACGCAAATGGCCCGATTCATTTAGGGCATGCGCTAAATAAAACGCTAAAAGATATTATTGTGAAAGCTAAAACCATGAATGGCTATGATGCGCCGTATGTGCCGGGCTGGGATTGTCATGGTTTGCCGATTGAATTAAATGTTGAGAAAAAAGTAGGTAAGGCCGGACATAAAGTCGATGCAAAAACTTTCAGGCAGCATTGTCGTGATTATGCTAAAAAACAAATTGACATTCAGCGTGAAGGCTTTATGCGTTTAGGGGTGTTAGGTGATTGGTTTGAGCCTTATGCAACGATGGATAAAAGTTACGAAGCTAATATCGTGCGTGCGTTTGCAAAAATTGTTAGGCATGGTGATTTGCGCCGCGGTGAACGACCTGTGCATTGGTGTTTCGACTGCCAGTCTTCTTTAGCAGAAGCGGAAATTGAATACCAAGATAAAACCTCTCCTTCGCTTGATGTACGTTTCACGGCGACGGATGCAGCAGCTGTGGCGACAGCATTTGATGCCACTTTTTCTGGCCTGATTCATTTTCCGATCTGGACGACAACGCCATGGTCATTACCTTCGAATCAAATGATTGCGGTTCATCCGGAAGTGCAATATGTTTTAGTACAAGTAGCTGATGAAGCTTTTGTGTTGGCCGAAGATTTATTGGAAAGTGCGTTGGCGCGTTGGGAGATGACAGAGTTTACTGTCCTCGGCACTTGTCTCGGACAAGCCTTAGAAAATCTGACGTATCAGCATCCCTTTATAGATCGTACATCCATGATTGTTTTGGGTGACCATGTTACTGTCGATGCCGGTACGGGTTGTGTGCATTCTGCGCCGGATCATGGTGCTGATGACTTCAGCGTTGGACAAAAGTATGGTCTCGACTTGTTGCATTTGGTGGGGACAAATGGCGTATTCCTCGAACATACCCCTTTGTTTGCAGGCCAACATATTTTTAAAGCGAATTCTCTTATTATTGACACCTTGGAAAAGTCTGGTCACCTATTAGGAGAAACAGATTTTCCACATAGCTATCCGCATTGCTGGCGGCATAAATCACCAGTGATTTTCCGTACGACACCGCAATGGTTTATTAGCATGGATGAGAAAGATCTTCGTGCGAATGCTTTGCGTGAAATTAAACACGTGCAATGGATCCCAGAATCTGGGCAAGCGCGTATTCATTCGATGATTGCGCAACGACCGGATTGGTGCATCTCTCGGCAACGTGCTTGGGGTACGCCGATTCCTTTGTTTTTGCATAAAATCACTAAAGAATTACATCCCAATACGCTAGAAATTTTAGATAAAGTGGCGGACGCCATTGAAAAAAATCACATTGATGCCTGGTTTGATTCTGAAGCGAGTGATTGGATTGATGATGCTGATGATTACGACATGGGTAAAGATATTATCGAAGTGTGGTTTGAAGCGGGTGTTTCTCACACGGCTGTGTTAGCAACGCGTAAAGACTTACGTGCACCAGCTGATTTATATTTAGAAGGATCCGATCAACATCGTGGTTGGTTCCATTCTGCGTTGTTAACATCAACGGCAATGTATAACCAAGCGCCTTATGCGCAAGTGTTAACACATGGTTATGCGTTAGATCCGCAAGGCCGTAAAATGTCGAAGTCTTTAGGAAATGTCGTCGCGCCGGATCAAATTATCAAACAATATGGTGCGGATATTTTACGTTTGTGGGTGGCATCAACGGATTATCGGGATGACATCAATTATTCAGAAGAATCCATGAAGCGTACGGCGGATACCTATCGTCGTATTCGAAATACTGCACGATTCTTGTTGTCTAACTTATGTGACTTTGATCCTGCTGAACATTGTTTGCCTGCAGAAAACATGTTGGCGCTTGATCGTTGGGTCATGGACAAAACGAAAGATGTGCAGCAGCAAATTATTAATGGCTACGATGGGTATCATTTCCATTTGATTATTAAATTAATCCATCATTTTTGTGTTGATGAACTGGGATCGTTTTATTTAGACATTATTAAAGATCGTCAATATACCTGCCCGAAAGAATCGGTTGCACGTCGATCAGCACAAACAGCAATGTATGTGGTGTTAGAGGCATTGGTTCGTTGGATTTCACCAGTATTAAGTTTTACCGCAGATGAAATCTGGGAGCATATGCCGGGTACGCGTAGCGGACCTATATTCTTAACAGAATGGTATGCAGACATTCCTGGGTTGCCTGCAGAGCACCGTCTTGATCAAGCGTATTGGCATACCATCATGCAAGTACGTGATGCAGTGAATGCAGAAATTGAAAACCAACGTAAAGCGGGTACTTTAGGTTCTGGATTAGAAGCCCATGTGACCTTGTATTGTGAGCCAGAGTTACTGGATACGTTACAAAAGCTTGGGGACGAATTACGTTTCGTGCTGATTGTTTCAGAAGTGGATGCACATTTTGCCGTTGAGCGTGATGATGTGTCTGTGAAAACAGAGGTGCCAGGTTTGTGGTTGAAGGTGGTACCGTCGCGACATGAAAAATGTGAACGTTGCTGGCATCGCCGCCGTGATGTGGGCGAGCATGCGAAACATACGACTTTGTGTGGGCGTTGTGTGACTAATCTCGAAGGGCAAGGCGAGACGCGGGAATTCAGTTAGGGGTAATACCACTGTCATCGTGTGCAGCTGTCATCCCGGCCTTGAGGCGGGATCTCCATCTATTGCCACTGTCATCCCGCGCTTGACGCGGCACGTTCCCTGTCATCCCGGCCTTGAGCCGGGATCTCCTGAGAGTACTGCGGTGCTAGAATGCAATTTGGCCCTGGGCGGGCCGAATTGCAAAAAAATGTTTGTAATGACCTATTTAGATGCTGTGAATTGCGCAGTGGTATTCGTATCATTTGCGGGTAGCTTGATTTCGGCTGGTGTATTTTTTCTTGCTGGTGCATAGCCCAAGAATTTCCAAAAAGAATGCCGCATATCCTCTAGAAAACTGGGGCAGCGGGGCAGATTAGGCCCTGGTAAGCTTAGAGTATATGATGCTTTAGCTTCGCCACCATCGTTGGGGACTGCGGTTAAAGTCAATTGCGGCTCACCCGCTGACGTTTCGCTATGGTGTAGCTGTAACTGATGATTCTCCACTAATTCCCACTGATGAGCGACAATAAAGCGGGCGGCTTTGGGATCATCTAAAATGGCTTGGTATGTTTGTTCCGACATTGAATGCCCGACCATAGTTGCTTTTTCAGACAATGCATTCACTAGAAATTTGTCTAAGGCGTACTGTTTTGCGTGCTCTAAATTTTTTCCTTCTGCTAAACGCGTGCTGAACATCATCGGTATCTGTGTTCCTGCTTGCTTTGCATTTAACACCATGCGATGTTTTTCAGTGATGCGAGCCTGTCGATTGCTAGGAACCGTGCTGACAATGCGCATGGTGATATCAAGTAGGCTACCAGAAACGCGTGTTTCTTTTGATTGTAGTTTCAGTGTATTAGGCCGGAGATTATCGTAAGTTGATAAAAATGTGTGAAATGCTTTTTGATTCAAAAACACATTTCGTACGAATGCTGGGTTGATGGATGCAAGGGTTGGCAACCATGCTTTTAAGGCCTTGTAAGCGTTTTCTGACAGTAAGGGAAGTGTGAGCCAAGGCGCATAGTCAACCATCACAAAATACTGGTTGTCTTCCCCAGCTTCATTTATTTTTTTAAACGCCAACCAGCGTACTGGTTGACGATCACTTTTTTCAAAGTGAAAAGCGTGGCTATAGATATACTGAAACTGCCAATCCCTATTTGTTTTATGATAGAGATCCAGAAACATACCGCGCATAGATTCCTTTTCTGCATCTGAAAGGATGTTGCTGGTGATATTGGGGGTGATAGGCGTTTGATCGGATGTTGCTTGTGGCATGCCCGATGTCAGCTGTATTTGCTGCATGATGCTGGTATAGCCAGCAGGACAAGTGGGGGCTAAGCCCGGTGGGTTATAAGGTTCGGCTGCGAATGGCATAAGCGTGTGTTCCGTTTATTGTGTAGTCGACTATTCTAAGGTCTTTAGTTTAGTGCCACAAGCACATTAAAACCGAAGCTGACCCTCACTAGGCAGTGCAAAAGCATTCGCTGCATTTAATTGTGCGTAGGCAAGGTCATAATCAGAAAAATCGATGCTTGCGGTAAAAGTTTGTGCTCTGGCTAGCATGTGGCAAAAACAATTTCTTGTTCAAGCACCTGCAAATTTTTTCGATTAGTGGCCATTGAAATTTTCCATGAATGTTAAAATTTTTAGTCTAAAGCCGTTATTTTGTCAAAAATTTTAGATTAACAGGGTTATTTTGCAAAAATTTTAGAATAAGGAGGCGCTTTGCTGGTTATGAGCATTTTGCAAGATAATGCAAAATAGTCTTGATCTCTTCGCGTGTTTTTTGACGGAAAAATGCTAAAAGACAACGGCTGGATGGGCAACTGAGATATACCCCGGGAAAATGGTATTGACGCTTCTTGTTTCAATGGTGTAGCTTGTGAGCCTGGGTGAGTTATTTCTTCTAGGAGGTGTGTGATGAATGGTGGAAACGCAACTTTTTTTGAGCCAGAACGAATACCACAGAGCAGTTGTGATGCAGCAGAACAAATGAAGCAGCAGATGAAGCTAGCGGAAGCGGAACTTGTGCGCCTGAGCAGCGAGGCTGCATACTTATCGAGGGAAAGAGCGCGGTGCATGCAAGCGATGGAAAGGTCGGAAAACGGCGGGCAATGGGCGTCGAGTACGGGCTATGAGAAACTGAGGCGAGAGATGGATGAACTGAACAAAAAAATAGAGATCGCAGGTTGCCAGCTGGATGCGAGGCATCAAGTGTATTGTCGAGAATATTTAGGTATGTGAATATTAACAGCTAGGATTGAGAAGCAGTCTACAGGTGGCGTATGCAACTTCGTATCCATGTGGGTTTTATGCCGGAAGAGGTGTCAGCAAAGCTCAAACCCTGTCTTGATAGGCGGCGATCAGAGCGCTCTATCATTATCATTTCACGAGATGATCCTGTCGGTAATGCTGCATTATTTGAGCAACCACTGTTACGCTACAAAGGTTTATGTGCATCCCTCGAGCAGGGGCGGTGGGCGAGCCTTTTTAGTCCGATTTTGAGATCTGATGTTGATGACGTCTGCGAGACACTTACCCAAAAAATAGAAAGGCACATGGACTTTGATATTCGCGATTACCGTTTAGCCGATCTCAAATGCAAGTTGAAAGATACAAAAGATGGTCGTCCCCCCTTAACTGTCATGCGGGTTGGGCAAGGGAGTGTCTCAGATATTTTCTTTCAGCTTCCTGAAATGGGTTTTCAACCAAATTTATCGGTAAGACTGGCAGAGGGTGTTTTTCAGGGGGTGCTAGACTGGTTAGCAACCCTTGATCCTAACCTTTATGGCGATATAAACCTTGATATTTTTGGTGCGGGCGGCTCAGTGAATGCGTCCTGTTCGCCCGGTTCTATGCATGCTATTCAGGCAGTATTCAGTATCCGACGTTTACTAAAAACAACGTGTTTCACGAGCAAGCTTGCCCTAAAATATCTCTCAGATTCGGGTATGGATAATAAGCCTGGTGTGGTGCTGCAAAGTGGTGAGCTGTTAGATCATTTTCTGGCGCAGGAAGTGTCTCGCTATATCTTGTTGGTGCTAGCGTCAGATCTCGAGTCATATTCTCTCAGTCGTCCTTATTTGGAATATCTAAAAAGAAAGGCTCCTGACTACAGGCAGTGTAGTGAAAAAGTTAATACTTTGGTTGCAAAAAATGTTGAGATAGATGCCGACATTAATCGGCTTTATTCTTGCATGGGTTTATCTGAAGAGCCTTCTGTGAAAAAGGCGATTATCGAGAGTCTTTCTATTAGGAAGGCTCAAAAAAAACAAATTGAGGCAGAGTTAAAATATTTCTCTGATGAGAAAAAAGTAATTGAGCAAAAAGAAATTGATGGTATTAAAGCGATTGCTGATATTGTTGCTCCTGGGGAGCGGCGTCAACTACTACGAGACTTGTTAGCACGTAGTGTAAGAAATTTACCACCACATTCTGTTAGCTGTAGTGCCGGTATGTTTTTAGATGCAATGATGAAGCGGGCATGTAACAAACTGTTCGGAAGTTATGTTTCAGATGCAAATATGGAAGATGATATTTGTATTGAACTAGACACACACCTTAAAAAATGGGTTTCGCGCTTTAATGAAGAACATGTTACGACTATTCAGCTTATGTCTACGTGTAGAAGGGTCCATTGTGATCCTTATTGCATTCCAGACGATGTGGTAAAAGCATTTAAAAACTGGGCATGTGACAAAAAGTATAGCCTTGAACATTATGTTAGCGCGGTTGTTTGGGGTGTGAGTGGATTTGATCAGCGTTATTTGCCTGAAACGGCATCTTGGGATCTTGAGGGCATTGACCATGAAGAGGTTGCACAGAGATTGGGCTTTAGGACAACGTGCAAAAATGGACAGAAAATTATTTTAGATCCGTTTTGGCGTGAAATAGCGACGGATCTCTTGGATGACATTATTTCTGGGAAGGCATTTCCACCATCAATTGACCAAGAAGAGCGCGAGGGTCTTGCAAAGGAATTCGTCATGCTAAAAGATAAATTAATGTTTTGGTCTGCGAATGGTTTTTCTGTGCCAGCAGATATTCAGCAAGGATTAGAAAAACACTTAAAAACGTTTTTGAATAAATGTTCTCTTCGGTTTGAGAATGAAGCAAATGAATTATGTTATCAAGTTTGGATCCGGCAAGGTAGCTGGGGTGGTAATGCCGCGCAGAGTTTATTTACGTTAGCAGAACCCTTGGATGCCTCACGACCAGAAGAGTATGCGGGTTTGGTGGATAGAGCTTTTTATGTTTCAACGAATATTGTTGCTTTACAACAGCGAGGGAAGGAATTAATTGAGCAGCAAAGTTTGAAAGAGCAGTTAGCGCAAGTAAATTCGAGAATCCAGAATCTTTCTTCAGAAGTTGAGCAACTAAGAAGAAGAATCGCTGAAGCTGGACGAGGAGGTGCAACACCGGTAACCGTATTAGGACTAAATATCCCCACTTAGCTGAGCCCATATTTGTATTGGAAAGAATAAGCAAGGTATTATCTTTTTGATATTTTTTGGCCCCTGTTTTCCTGCTACAGCCCAAATTACCATGCACTTTGGTCCTGGCAGGGACAAATTACATTGCATTTTGTCCCTGCCAGGGCCAAAATGTAAAATATATTCAAGCGTAAACAGGTTATCCCATGTCATCTCCCAGTGAATTTCAACGATCGTTAAATATACCGCTGGATGTTAATCAGAGCTTCTTCCTCTTTGGTCCTCGTGGTACAGGCAAAACGAGCTGGTTAAAAGCCAATGTAAAAAATGCCATTTATTTTGATTTGTTAAAAGCAAAATGGCGTAATCTTTTTTTAGCTGATCCGGGCCGGCTTGAGGAAAATATACCAGAGAATTTTGATGGATGGGTGATTATTGATGAAGTGCAAAAAGCACCTGAACTCTTAAACGAAGTGCATCGTTTAATTGAAGAAAAACGTTACCGATTTATTTTGACAGGATCCTCTGCTAGAAAGTTACGTCAGGAGGGCGTGAACTTATTAGCGGGTCGTGCGTACATCTACAACATGCACCCACTCACAGCAGAAGAAATGGGAGATGCGTTCCAGCTTGATAAATATCTCTTACATGGCGGTATTCCAGCTATTTATAATACAGAACTAAGTGCTGAAGAATTTCTAGCAAACTATATTGAAACCTATCTTGAACAAGAAGTATTGCAAGAAGGATTGATTCGGCAACTAGAACCCTTTGCTCGTTTCTTAGAGAGCGCGTCTTTTTCTCAGGGAAGTACTTTAAATATGACAGCGGTTGCACGAGACTGTGCGGTGAGTCGAAAAATTGTCACCGGGTATTTTGATATTCTAAAAGACTTGTTGATAGGCTATAAATTGCAGCCATTTACACGTCGTGCTCAGCGGCGTTTAACAATGAATCCCAAGTTTTATTATTTTGATGTAGGCGTTTTTCGCTATTTACGTCCTCAGGGACCATTAGACAGTACGAAAGAGTTAGATGGTCCTGCTTTAGAAACCCTTTTCTTACAAAATTTGCGGGCGATTAATGACTATCATCATTTAGGTTACTCGCTTTATTATTGGCGAACGAGTACGGGAACAGAAGTTGATTTCGTTTTGTATGGTGAACGTGGTTTTTATGCATTTGAAATAAAGCGGAGTGCGAAGATTACAAAATCGGATCTAAGTGGTTTAGGTGCTTTTCTGAAAGATTATCCTGAGGCAAAGGGATACTTGTTATACGGCGGTACGCATCGCGAGTACCATGGCAATATCACTGTACTTCCTTTCATTGAAGTTATTCAAACATTACGCGATTTCATTGGTTAACGGAATAGATTTGGTCATCTTGGATGTACTACTGTCACCTCGGGCGAAATGACAGTGTTTGTTTCTTCGGAAAATGCTAGGTGACAAGCTTAAGAACCCATTATTTTTGACCATTTTGCACGATCTTGCAAAATAGTCATGACTTTTCTGCATTATCGTGCAAATTAGTCAGGTTGAAATATATAGTAGCACAACATATTACTAAGTATGATTAGTAAAATTATGGATCCTTACTAAGTATAATTAGTAAGGTCAAGTATTCTTACTAAGTATCATTAGTAACAGTGGGTTTCGAGATGGGTTAAATCCTTGTTTTGATTTTTCAGGGTTCATGCTGTGCAAATAACAGTGCGGGGTAAGCGCTTACTTTCTTCGTTGACCTGGGGATGGCAAAGGAGAGGTTCGTGCAGAAGAAGCGTCGTCAGCAGAGTCAGTAGCTGATGATGACGGGTCGGTGGTTGGTATACAAGAAAGTCGTTCAGCAAAGAGTTTTTCTTCTTGTGTATGTAATTCTTTTAAGTGAAAGAAAAAATCATGTTGAGCAAGCTCAGTTAAGCAACGCATATATTGTTGTAGCCAAGTGCTACTGAGTTCATTTTTTAAGAAAGGACGCGTATCGTCGTTGAACAGCGTACCTAAGGGTTTTGCCCAGGCGGTTTCGTCGTTAGCTTTAGGGAGTGTTTCGCTGACATCTAGGTATAAGGCATGTTGATAATACTTAATAGTCTGGTGTAGGAAGTAGGCGGCAATGTGTACATCAAGGGCAAAGTGGTAAGTTTGGTAAGTGACATCGTTAATCACAGCATCCGCTAGGTTTAACCAATAGTGGGCGTGTTCCACGTAGGTCGAGATTTTATCTTCTGTCGATGTGTCGGTGCTTAGTTGTTTGAGTGCGGTATCCTGTGAACGACGACTTTCTTGGCGTTTTTTATACTCTGCAAAGAAAATAGGTTTTTGAGTTTCAGGTGAACTCCGCCATGTCAATGTGCTATCGAAGTCTAGTGGTAGTTCAGCTCCTTGTGTAGCTAGCGCGATGAAAGCTAGGACGATGGAGTAGGCACCTGAGTCCAGTAAGTGGCTTTCCCAGCGGCTGGGGCTGCCTTTTTCACAGCGAAGCGGAGAAACATTGTGCTTGGTAATTAAGTCAATAAATTTTTTTGCATCCGATTTAGATGTGTCAAATAGACCATAAAGGCTATCATGTTCTTCCGTATCTGACAGCCAAGCAAACATTCCCCTTGCTGGTGTAGGCTCAGCACCTAAAGCGACCGCCGTTGTAAATGTGATGTCACTATACATCTGGAAATTTACCTCTGTGCCCGACGGGACGATTGTAACACAATCGGACAGGTTCAGGCCTGTTTTTTTGTAGTCCTCCTGGAAAGTCACTGCTGTATAGTTATTTTCCATGGCTCTTGTGATATTGTTTAGATCAATAAGGTCTAAGTAGGTTAGGGGGATGGTATCCCAGAACAGACTGTGGTTGTGAATGAAGATGATATTTCTACGCTCTATCGTATTATCAAGGTGCTATTGGAAATCATTCCGCCCAGTGCGCTGGCGGGTGCAGCCATTCAAACGATCAAAACACAAACGGGCGCCCCTGTCTTAGCTGGACTAAGTGCTGCGGTTTTTTTTGTGAGGCAAGGGGTCAGGCATCATCAGAAGCGAAGAAATACACAAAATCAAAGAAAAGTAATTTATGACAAGGCAAAAATTAAAGTTAGTGTTCCTGCTGCTAATGCATTGAATGCTCAACACTTCCCAGCTCTTCCCTGGCATCGTCGCATTGGTCGTTATTCATGGCGCTGGGAAGGCTTTGTCATGCCGATTGCCATCGTACTGATGATGACATTTTCTATTATGTTAGAAATGACTGGTACGCCAAAAGAAACCACAACAGGTTGGCGAAATGACAGTTTGACAGGCCGGCTTATGCAAACGTTATCTGAAAGTTTGGTAACGGATTTACCTCAGCAGATGGGTGGACGCGTATCGGATTTGCTTATTGCCTTTTTCATGTATTGGTATCAATACATGATCGCGTTAAATGTTGATGATGAAGCTTCTCAGGTCGATAAATTTGAAAGATCGGTGAATGATGAAATGATGGCGCGCGCTGACCGCACGATTGGTGAGAAGAATACATTAGTTCGGGAAATCAATAGATTTAGCTGAGGCTACTAGGATAGTGTGCCCTAAAATAAATTTAGCTTTAACTTTGCGTCGTCAGCAGAATCAGCGGGTGATGATGAAGGGGCAGTCGCTGGTATACGAGAAAGTTGTTCAGCAAAGAGTTTTTCTTCTTGTGTATGTAATTCTTTTAAGTGAAAGGCAAAATCATGTTGAGCAAGCTCAGTTAAGCAACGCATATATTGTTGTAGCCAAGTGCCATTGAGTTCATTCCTTAAGAAAGGACGCGTATCGTCGTTGAACAGCGTACCTAAGGGTTTTGCCCAGGCGGTTTCGTCGTTAGCTTTAGGGAGTGTTTCGCTGACATCTAGGTATAAGGCATGTTGATAATACTTAATGGCCTGGTGTAGGAAGTACGCAGCAATATGCACATCAAGGGCAAAGTGATCAGTTTGGTAAGTGACATCCTTAATGACAGCATCCGCTAGGTTTAACCAATAGTGGGCGTGTTCTACGTAGGTTGAGATTTTATCTTCTGTCGATGTGTCGGTGCTTAGTTGTTTGAGTGCGGTATCCTGTGAACGACGACTTTCTTGGCGTTTTTTATACTCTGCAAAGAAAATAGGTTTTTCAGATGCGGGCGCACCTCGCCATTCTACCCGGGGCTTAAATTCCAGTGGTAAATCAGCGCCATATGCGGCCAAAGCAATGAAGGATAGTGTCCTGGCGTAGGTTGTAGCGTCAAACAGCCTACATTCCCAAAGGCTAGGTCTAAGATCCTCACAGTAAAGAGGGGATGCCTTTTGTTCGGTTAGTAGGTATATAAACTGGATGACCTCTTCTTTGTCAACTGCACTTAGTGTTCTTAGCTGAGTCTCGGGACTTGGTTCACGCCAGAAATAATTCAGTCCACTTTGTATTTGGACGGTGATTGGGGATTTTAGCGCAACAGCTGTTGTAAATGTTGCGTTAGAAAACATGCCATATCTCCCACTGTTCCCGGCATTTCAGTCTATTTTAAAACAAATTCAACTTCAACTTGGCATCATCAGACATCATGTCGCGGTGCCAGGGGGGATCGAAGACTAAGTCGATCGCGACATCTGCAACGCTGGGTAATGCACGAATTTTTTGTTCGATCTCCGCCATGAGCGTTGGGCCAATACCGCAGCCTGGTGCGGTTAATGTCATTTTGATGGCGATGTGATGTAGCTGGTCTTCAACATCTGTGATCTTGACCTCGTAAATTAATCCTAAGTCGACAATGTTAACGGGGATTTCAGGATCGTAACAAGATTTTAATTGTGACCAGCATTGTTCTTCCACAGAGGCATTTTCTGGGATAGCAATCTCTGCTTGGACTTTTTCAGCAATGCCTTCGCCTAACTTTGGTAAGTCAGCTTCTGCAATACGCGCAAGATTGCCGTAAATGCTGACGGTCACAGAACTACCTAAGGCCTGCGTGATACGTACTTCAGTGCCCTTGGGCAATAATACGGGCGTGCCAGCCGGCACTAAGACTGCAGGGCAGTCTTCTTTGACGGTGATCATTTGATTGGTGATGCTTTCTGTCATGCTGTACCCTTACTTTCATCAATAGTGAAACTCTCACCACAGCCACAGCTGCTG
>BQJM01000007.1 GCA_021604705.1 marine bacterium B5-7
CAATTGCCGGAAGGATCGCGTCATGATCCCTGTGTTGCGATTCGCGCTGTGCCAGTGGTGAAAGCCATGTGTCAGCTAGTGTTGGCGGATGCGGTGTTGATGGGGCGTGTGGCAAGGATGGAGACGAATGATGAGTGATTTGCATCCTATCTATTACGAATCACCGTACAGTAAGATCCTTAGAGAGTCTACACTATTAAAATCGGTTAGGTTTAGTGCTGGGAATGTAGTTATCGTAACAGATGAAAGTGTCTCTGAACTATATGGCCACGAGCTTTACGCTTACTTCGCAATCAAAACGATTCCTACAAAGATTATTCTTATTCCAGATGGAGAACAGTCAAAGTCGCGATCGTGCAAACAATACATTGAAGACAAAATGCTAGAGCAGCATTGTGGACGCGATACTGTGATGATCGCTCTGGGCGGAGGTGTTGTCACTGATTTAGCTGGTTTTGTTGCCGCAACGTATTGCCGAGGTATTCCCGTCATTTATATTCCTACAACGGTGATTGGCATGGTGGATGCATCGATCGGCGGTAAAACAGGTATTAACACACCGTCTGGTAAAAATCTATTGGGTACATTTACTTTGCCAAAGGCTGTGTTCATTGATCCAAAATATTTAGAAACACTCCCAGAAAGAGAATATCTCTCTGGGTTTTCCGAGGTGATTAAGCATGCCTTGATTTATGACGCGGATTATTTTTGCTTTATTGAGTCAAACATTGATGCTATTAAAGAGCGAGATCAATCAATTTTGAAAAAAATTATTCGACGTTCATGCGAAATTAAAATGGAGATTGTTTCTGCCGATGCGAAAGAAACAGGGCAGCGTGTTATTTTAAATTTTGGCCATACCATTGGACATGCTTTAGAAAAATTAAGTGATTATAGATTGTCACATGGGGAAGCTGTTGCGATAGGTATGGTTGCTGAGAGTTTTTTGTCGATGAAGCTAAAACGCTTATCCTCTGAAAATTTAAACCGCATTATGGTTTGCCTGCGAGCATTAGGGATTAACTATTATGTGCCCATACAATTTTCAAAAGATGATTTGTTGTCTGCAATGGCCAGAGACAAAAAAAATCGTCAACAAGAAAATCATTTTGTGATCCTCGAAAATATTGGAAAAATATCAGATCCTGTAGACTTTCAGTATACCTCTTCTGTTAGTGAAAAGAGCATAGAGCAGGTATATGAATTTCTTACCACCTTTCTTAAGGCTGAAGCATGATCGTCGGCATCATCTCAGAAACAGCGATTGAACATGTGCTGCCCGTGACCCAGGGTCTTGATTCGTCGGTTGAGGTGATTGAGTGGCGTTTAGATTACTTACCTGAACTTAATCTCGATGCGATACAAGCTGTTTTAGACAAAATTACCCTGCCAGTTATTTTTACGCTGCGAGCGGCGCTTAATGAAAAAACACGCTTAAAATATTTATTGCAACTTGTCGCATTAAGTCCCGCGTATATTGATATAGAGTCCCATGTGGACGATGATTTTGTTTCACAGCTTAAACAAAAAAATCCCTTGGTAAATATTATTCGCTCACTACACTATTTTTATGAAACACCCACACAACTTGATTCGATACTAGAGGCTATGCAACATCCTGATGTATCTATCTACAAACTCATCACATACGCAAAAAATAGCCTGGATAATTTGCGTGTCTTACATTGTTTGAAGAAACAGTCGAGTAAGATCTCATTAGTCATGCATTGCATGGGAGATTGTGGTCTTCCATCACGGATTCTCGGGCCCATTTTTGGCAATGTTTTTACGTATGGGGCATTGAATGCGAAATCCCCAGCGCCAGCTTGTCCATCCGTGGCAGATCTTATGGAGATTTACCGGGTTCATCGCCTAAATACAGATACAAAGGTCTACGCTTTACTGGGTGATCCCGTCGCACATAGTATTGGGCACTTGTATCACAATAAAATATTTTCTGAGAAAGAGTTTAATTGTGTGTATGTTAAATTCCAGTTGAAAGCTGAAGAGCTTCCCATGTTTTTTAAAAATATAAAAGGCTTACCTTTTTCCGGATTCAGCGTGACGATGCCACTGAAAGAAGCCGTTATTCCCTTTGTTGATGAATTGAATGAAAGCGAACAAGAAATTGGCGCAGTGAATACAATAAAAATTATCAGTGAAAAACGCTACGGGATAAACACGGATGGAGACGGGGCTTTAGATGCTATTGAGCAGCATGGTTCAGTGAAAAATAAAAGAATGTTAATCATTGGCGCAGGGGGCGCAGCTAAAGCGATTGCATATGCTGCGCATCAACGTGGCGCTGCGATCACAGTGTTGAATAGAACGCTGGTGCACGCAACAAGCTTGGCGGAAAGCCTGGGTGGCGTGGCCTACGACTTTCAGGGTTTTAAGCAATATGAGGGTAAGCCATTTAATGTGGTGATTTCTGCGGTGCCCAGTGATACAGCGTTGGATGTAACGCTATTCAATTTGATTGGCGCATATGTTTCAAAGAAGACAATCTTCATGGGGATTGATTACTTAAGTCAGCAAAGTTTGTTAAGTGAGCACATGCATGCACACGGTTGTGTGACAATCGGTCCTCGAGAAATGTTTTACCGACAGGCAGCGAGGCAGCAGGGGTGTTGGTCGAGCTGATCTCGCACAAAATGAAAATGTTTTTTAAAATAAAAAGCTTGCCTTAAGAAGTGAAAGTTTTACAATGAGAAATACATTTCTTATTGCAAATAGGGAGCCTTTGAGTGAGTGATCGCGAAAAATATGAAAGTTATGGCGACAAGCGCTTGATTCGTAATAGCACGGCTGAATTTTTAATTTTCACCAGTCAAAGTGGTGGGCAGAGCATTGAGGCGCGCTATCAAGATGAGACCATTTGGCTTTCTCAGCGGTTGATGGCAGAGCTATTTGACGTCAAAGTTCATACCATTAACGAGCATCTTAAGAATATTTTTGAGCAAAAAGAGGTCGACCCTGAGGCAACTATTCGGAAATTCCGAATAGTTCAAAAAGAAGGTGAGCGTGAGGTCTCGCGACATGTTGATTTCTATAACCTCGATGCAGTGATTTCTGTGGGCTACCGTGTTAACTCGGTTCGCGCGACGCAATTTCGTCAATGGGCAACGCAGGTCTTAAGAGAATTTTCTATTAAGGGATATGTGCTTGATAAAAAGCGTATGGAAAATGGTAGCTATCTTGGAGAAGACTATTTTGAGCATTTGCTGGAAGAAATCCGAGAAATTCGCCTAAGTGAGCGACGCTTTTATCAAAAGATCACAGATATTTATGCTACTAGCCTGGATTACAATAAGGACGCATCTACCACTAAAACATTTTTTTCCAAGATCCAGAATAAGCTGCACTTTGCGATCCATGGAAAAACTGCAGCAGAGCTCATCGTTGATAGGGCTAATAGTGAGAAAACCAATATGGGGTTAACATCTTGGGAAGGTGCACCTGCAGGCAAGATTATGAAAGCGGATGTTGCTGTTGCAAAAAATTACTTAGCACAAGAAGAGTTAACTTCACTTGGACGTATTGTGAATAGTTATCTTGATTTGGCAGAAGAACGCGCCAAACGAAAAATTCCTATGACCATGGAAGACTGGGCGAAGCGCTTAGATTTGTTTTTGGAATTTGATGATCGGGAAATTTTACAAGATAGCGGCAAGGTTACTGCAAAATTAGCAAAAGAACATGCGGAGAGCGAGTTTGAAAAATTCCGAATAGTTCAAGATCGATTATTTGAGAGTGACTTTGACAAAGTCATTAAAAAGTTAATGGATACTTGAACTTACCCCCGCACAATCAGCAGGCAGAAAATGTGCTGGTCGAGCTGATCTCGCACAGAACGCAAATGCTAAGTAAATACATAAATTATAAAATATTGCCTCATCAATAACTTGCCTCGTGCAACTAAAGTGTTACAATGGAAAAAGAAGTTTCTTTTGAGAGGGTGCCTATCAAGGGCAATATTTCATCGTTGAATGGTATGTTGACTCCAATAACCGTAATCATGCGTTTGATTATTATTCGCTGCTTAGTGTTGCTGAACGTGTGAAAGTTTTACGTTTATTTAAGCGCATCGGCGATGGGGGAAGGATACTAGATAAAACCAAGTTTCGTTCGAAGAAACGAGTACTTTACACGACAAAATAATGAGGTGTGTCATGAAAAGAAAAGTTGAGTCAACATTCGATCGTGAAATGCGAGATCATGAATTTAGTGTAATGTTCGAAGAATCCTACAAAGAATTACTGCTTTCTGAGTTGATGTGCGCCATCATGAAAGAAGATAACAAAACGGTAAGGAAGTTGGCAGAAGAAGTTGGCTTATCTCCTACTGTCATTCAAAAATTACGCTCAGGCAAGCAAGAAGACGTTAAGCTAAGAAATTTTCTGAGTATCTTGCGAGTATGCGGATTTAAGCTGGTCTTAGAAAAGGGAAAGAAAAGACTGTATTTATAAATGATGGCGGCGGGAATTATTCGGCGCATCCCTGCGCCTCACCTTCGCTACGCTCAGGCCGGCATTTTTAAAGAATATAAAAGGTTTACCTTTTATCGGATTCAGTGTGACAACGCCACTCAAAAAATGCATCATTCCTTTTGTCGATGAGCCAGATGAAAATGCACAAGCGATTGGCGCTATGAGTATTGATTATCTCAGTGATGAGAATGTGCTAAGCCAAAAGATGCAAGCACACGGTTGCATGACGATTGATCCACGCAAGATGTTTTATCGGCAGGCGCAACTGAAGCAAGTGGTTTGGTCTGCGTGATGGCTTCTGTGATGTACGTGACTATCTCCGAGTGCCTTCCTTCTTGGGCGTATTCCAGAGCGGTTTTTCCCAAGTTATCTTGCAAAGCCTTGTTTCTGAGCAAGTTGATGCGTGCGTGCTTGTTGGCTAGCAGGGCTTTGACTGTATCGGAATGCCCCTTGGAGGCTGCGAGATGTAGGGCGGTTCTTCCATAGTTATTTTTCAATACAGCATTGCCAAGCAATGCGATGCATGCGTCGTCGTTGTCTAGCAGCGCCTGAAGCGTGAGGGTGTTCCCCGTGTCGGCTGTGATATGTAGAGCGCTTTCTTGCCAGTTATCTGTCAAAACATTACGGTTGAGCAAGGCGGTGCGTGCGTCGTCGTTGTCTAGCAGGGCTTGCATTGTGGTGGGATTGATCCTGTATGCTGTGTAATGCAAAGCAGTTCTTTTCTTGTGATCTGTTAATACCTCAAACTTGAGCAAAGCCGCGCATGCGTCGTCGTTCTTTAGCAGGGCTTGGACTGAGGCAGCTATCCCCTCGAAGGCTACGTGATGTAATGCAGTTCTTCCTTTGTTATCTTTCAATGCGCTAGGCTTGAGCAAAGCCGCGCATGCGTCGTCGTTGTTTAGCAGAGTTCGGATCATGCTGGCGTGCCGCTGGCATGCCGCGTTATGCAGAGCAGTTTTTCCCTCACTATCTTTCAATACTCCATCGCTTAGGAAGGCAATGCGTGCCTCGTCGTTGGCTAGCAGGGTCCTGGCCATGGTAGTGTTTCTGCTGTGTGCGATCCAATTTAAGGCGGTTTTTCCCTTGTCATTTTTCAATGCGTTATTGCTGAGCAAGGCGGTGCGTGCCTTGGTGTTGGCTAGCAGGACTTGAACCGTGGCGACGTGCCCACAGAAGGTTGCGCTATGCAAAGCGGTGCTTTCATAGTTATCTTTCAATGCGTCATCGCTGAGCAAGGCCACACATGCGTTGTCGTTAGCGAGCAGTGCCTGGACCGTGGCGGTGTTTCCCTGGTGTGCGGCCCAACATAGAGCGGTCATTCCATGCATATCTTTCAATGCGTCACTTCTGAGTAAGCTGCTACGTGCATCGTCGTTGTTTAGCAGAGCTTGGAGCGTGGTGGTGTTCCCATGCCATGCTGCCCAGCTCAGAGCGGTTTTTCTGCTATCATCTTTCAATGCAGCATCGCTGAGCAAGGTGGTGCGAGTGATGTCGTTTGTTAACAGGGCGAGAATGCATCGGATGCTACCAAGTCCTGCTGCGTGACAGAGTAACTTTAAGTGATGCTGTATGCCGCCAGTGGCGACTATTCCCGCCATCAATGCTATCGGTTGGTCCGTGAGCAAAGCCCAGTCCAGTAGGTGGGCGCCGATTTTGTGAAAGGGGATATTCAGGTGGCGATTTGAATCCAATGTTGCTTGGTGGTTCTGCCATTGGTTACCGTTTTCTGCGTTCCTACTAAACACCGCTTGCGCGCATTTAAAGACGTTGTCCAAAAATTGGGTGAATCCCCGGTGACGCGCCACCGCTAACAGAGCAGTGTCATGGCTAAGGGAGTGCAAGCAGTCGTGTGGGGTTGTTTCTTGAGACAGGCCGAGAAGCATAGGTAATATTGTGGTGCACCAGGGCGTTTGTTCGGCAACCCGTTTCAATTGTGCCAGGGTTCTGTCGTATAGAATATCCCTCTCTGTTACACCAAACCAGGTGGTATTAACGCACCATTTGATCGCTGTGCTTAAGGACGCAGCCTCTTGGTAGGCAGAGTGCCATTGAACAACACCTGTGTTTGGCGTGGAAGACTGAACCCGTTGTTGGTAGCAGAATCGCAGCGCAGGATGTAGCGTGGTGAGTTGGTTAAGTAATTGGTTGTAAGGGGGGGGGGTGAAGAAAACTGAATAATGTTTTTGAAAAACACGGCACCACAGGAAATTGTCTCGGGTGATTCTCCTCAATGTTTTGCAGGTCAAGCACAGGGCGAGCTGCTGGTGCCAGATCCTCGCTTTCGGCGTGCTTCGCAAGAGCAGTAGGAGAATGTATACAAGTAGCTCCTGAGGAAGCACGAGTAGCCGGTTGGGTTTTGTTCCTAGTTCGTACATGCGGTGCTCCTAGGGTGTCGTCATGCTTGGTAGCTGGCATGCTAACATGACCGAGCGAAAAGGTCAGTATGTGCGCAGTCCTGCGCTTCGGCCGGCTATGTGGTTTTGATCTTACTTTTTGCGAACTAAGGTCAACCCATCACCGACTGGTAACATGCTGAGGGTTACTCGTTCATCATTCAGAATGAATGAATTGAGTTTGCGAATAGCGACAGTATCTTCGTCCTGTATGCTTAGGTCAGCCACTTTTCCACCCCATAGAACATTATCAATAGCAATTAAACCACCTGTACGTAGCAACGCTAACGATTTTTCATAATAAGTAATATAATTCTGTTTATCGGCATCGATAAAAGCAAAGTCAAATGTGCTTTGCTCGCCATTCGTTAGTAAGCCGTCTAAGGTTTGTGTGGCAGGGGCTAGCTTCAGTTCAATTTTGTCAGCAACTTTTCCCATTTCCCAAAATTGCTTAGCTAAATCAGTCCACTCGATGCTAGTGTCACAGGCAATGACTTTGCCGTTTTCGGGTAGAGATAAAGCGACTGCGAGTGCGCTGTATCCCGTAAACGTGCCAATATCCAGCGTCTTTTTTGCATTTAGAATGTCTATTAATAAACGCATAAACTGTCCTTGTTCAGGGGATATTTGCATTCTATCTTGAAACCTTTTATTTGTTTCATGGCGTAGCTGTCCTAATATATTAGGCTCTCTCAGAGAGTTGGTTTTTAGATATGAATAAACTGCAGCGCTTAAGTTGAGTGTTGTGTCTGACATAATGGTTTCCTCAGTGTAATAAAATTAGGGTGAAAAAATTGTTTTTAGCGATAAAATCTCAACGACAATAACTGAGACCGAAAAAATAACAATGAATAACAAAATTGAACGATTAATCGCTGCTTGGTAATGGGTGTTTAATTTTCGAATATATCTCCCTGACCAGGTAAGCATAACAGGATAGATGCCAAATAATATGATCGAGATTAAGCCTGAAAAACCAAGCGCTGTAATAAATAAATGATTCTTCGTGAGCGATATAAGCAGTGGCGGGATAAATGTTAAAGCCAATAGTTTTATTCTACCAGTATGCGTCTTTGAAATATTTAATCCATCCGCAAGAAAGTCATATAGCCCTAATGAGGTGCCTATAAATGAGCTTGTGATGGATAATAAGATGAATGCCTGGACGAAAAATGAAATGTTGAGACTTCCTGTATGAGCGCTTAAGGTAGCGACCATGTGTTTAACTGACTCTGGTTGGGCTAAGATGCTTTGTAAACTATCATGACCAAATGTAGGGATTGCACCCATGGTAACGGTGACCCACAGTATATAAATCATCAATGGTATAAAGCTGCCGACAATAATAGAAATTTTAAGGTGTTTTATATTGTCATTAAGATATACGCGCAGACTGGGGATTATTACTAGAAATCCAAAGGAGGTAAATACAATAGGAAGTGCCATCGCAGGGAAATGGACAGGTGCTGCCAATAAGTTTCTTATTTCAATACGGGGGATGATGAGTGAAATGAGTGTAAAGAAAGTTACAAACATACTAATGACGATGGTTCGGTTAAATATATTGATGTAAGTCATGCCAAAATAAATAGGTATGCTAATCGCAATGACAGATAATACAGAGATATAAGGGGATGGAAGGTGCAATAGGTTTTTTTCCAGGAATCCGCTGATTATTTCAGTTACGCCTGTGGTATAAGCGCACATGATTGTGTAAAGAAAAATGAGACAGAGAAACCAAGCCATCCATTTCCCATAACGTCCAAGCAGACGCCCAGACATTGAGATGAAACTTGTTTTTTCAGGTAGATAGCAGTTAGCCTCAAGGAAAATAAGTGCTATCATGATATTGATGACCCAAACAGCGATGAGTATTCCAACCGCTGAATAATAGCTGTAAACACCAATAACAGCTGGTAGCATCACCATGCCACCGCCGATACTGGTTCCTGTTATCATAAGTATGCTAGATAATAGTTTCTTCATTCGGCCTCATTCTCTATCTTGTCTGAAAAAAAACTAAGATCTAATGTTGGCAAATCGCCTATGAAAAAAGAATATTTATCGTGGGCCTTATGCTCCTCACTGTAATCACCTTCCTCCCATGTAACCGGATGCATAAAGATGGATAGGCCTTTTCGGTTACACATGAGCCAAGCGACAGCAATGCCGATCTGTTCTAAAATTATTTTGTTTTCGGTTTCGAACTTTACTTCCCACCCCCTTTGCTCATGAGGGCCATTTTCACGTGGGTCATATAGTCTGGTGCTGCTTGGTCTGATGTTTTCGCCCAGAAGGTAAATAAGGAAGTTGTCAAAGACAGATAATGCTAAACTTTCTTGTTCTTCGATATAATCTAGGTGGATATGAAATCCATGGATGATAACTTCAGATGGTTCCCTGAATACAGCATTTTTTAACTGTATTCTTCCTATCTTGAGCAAATATTTTTTCTTTTTCTCTTCCATTACACGTGATGTTCGGGTATCAATAATTCTGTTGTTATCATCTTTAGGTGGATTAAAGAAAAATGCTTGATCTTGAGGAACACGATAACTGAACCAAAGTGCATTAGCTTGGTTCTCTCGACCTTCAGCTGCAAGTGCTATTTCTTCGGGTAACGTAGGATCTTGCATTAACGGATGGATGTAAGCGCTGAGTCCAAACCGGTTAATGGCCATATATGAAATAGCTAACCCTAACTTTTCAAGCACTGTGTTCTTGGGGCTACCTTCAACGCGCAATTCCCACATGTAATCTAGGTGCGGGCCATAGCCTGGTGCGATTGCATCACTTGCATCAATCGTCACATGATGTTTTTTTAAAAATTTAGCGCATTCATTTTGAATAACTAAGGCTTTTTGAAAATCATCAATAGGTAGCTCTTGGTGAACATGAAACCCCCAGATCTTTTCACGAGGATTGTGCCATTTAGTTTTATTTACTGGGTAATCGTTCATGAATAATACTTTACCTAGGGGAGATGTATGTGTAAAATATATAACAACTATAGTTGTTATAGGATTTATTTATGCTTCCATCAGCCGCTGAGCTTGAGTACTTTATTGAAGTATCCGCCGCCTTAAATTTATCACGTGCATCAGAGAGGCTTGGTATTAGTCAGCCATCATTGAGTTTAGCGGTAAAACGCTTGGAGAAATCTGTTGGCACGCCGCTTTTTATTCGCCATAAACAGGGGGTTACTTTAACGCAGGCTGGGAAACAATTGCTGGCTCATGTCAGACAATTGCTGCAATATTGGGAAAACACTAAATCGCAAGCCTTAGCGTCTCAACAAGAAGTGCAGGGTTATTTTACCTTAGGTTGTCACTCCACCATTGCGATGCATATGGTGTCAGGTTTTTTAGCTGATTTATTGGAGAATCATACAAAGTTAGAAATACATTTAAAACATGATATTTCTCGGCGGATCACGGAGCAAGTCATTAATTTGTCAATTGATATTGGTATCGTGGTGAATCCACTGAAGCATCCTGATCTCATTATTAAAAAACTTTGTGATGACGAGGTTACTTTTTGGGTGGGTGAAGGGGCGCGTGAAATACAGAAACCTTGCTCTAAGCAAGCAATCATCTTGTGTGATCCTGATTTGACACAGACGCAGTCATTATTAAAAAAATGTAAAAAAACAGGGATTCCTGCTGATCGTATAATGACGATGAATAGTTTGGAGGTTGTGGCAAATTTGACGGCGAATGGTTGTGGTATTGGCATTCTCCCTAGTAGAGTTGCAATGTCGATGTATCCTGGCAAGCTTAAACGTGTTTCTAAGGCGCCCGTTTATTCTGATGAGGTGTGTTTAATTTACCGAAATGAAAATAGAAGTGTAGAAGCGATCCAAGTTATTATTAATAGAATACAAGATTTTTTTAAGTAGAAATTAACATAAGTTGTGAACCCGCTACGCGGATTTTCTTTTACTATTTTAATCAATATAAAAAAAATTAAATGACTCAACAATACTCACATTGTGTAAGCTAGCTTTTTTTGAGATGAACTGGGTGTATTTGCATGATGTTCTGCTAGGAGCTGCGCCACAGCCTCATGGTTGTGTTGTTTTGCTATTTGGTATGGCGTACATCCCCATTCATCTTCAAGATCTAGTTGGGCTGTACCGCTATGTAGCATAAGTTGTACTATCGCTTGATGTCCTTTTTTTGCGGCAATATGTAGCGGTGTTTCATCAGTCATGTTTTGCTGATTAATCACCGTTGGGGCAGCCTGGATGAGGACGGCTGCGCATTGGGTAAAGCCCTTCTCTGTGGCATTGTGAAGAGGTGTGTTTTTTGTGTGGGTTTTATTAGCAGAAGCATCTGCACCACGTGCCAACAAGTACGTTGCGATAGTATCACGCCCGTATGATGCTGCGATGTGAAGTGCCGTGGTGCCGTGGTAACCTGTTGCGGACACATTCATGTTATGTTTTAGCAACAGATGCACAATAGCTTCATTCTTCTTATAAAGAGCAGTGCTCAGTGGTAAAGAACAGTTATTAGTATTTCCCTCCACCTTTGCGCCAGCATGCAATAGCATGACAACAATGTCGTTGAAATCATGATTGACCGCAGCAGAAAGCGGTGTTTCGGTGCCAAAGCCAAGTTCTACGTCTGCCCCATTTTTTAATAGAAAGTGTACCATCGCAGTTTGCCCATACAATGTTGCTAGATAAAGTGCGTGGAAGTCGCAATTGTTCGGCATATTGACGCTGATTATCGAATTGAACAATCTTTTTGTCATGGGCATGTGACCCGCTGCGACAGCTTTAAACCATAAGCGTCTTTTTTCCATATCATTTAATGCAGCGATTGGTCCTATTAGAGCTTCAATGGTTGCGATAGGCTGCTTTAATATTAAAGCGTAATCAAGAACGGTGAGAGAGACGGTATTTCCCAATAAAAAAGTTCTAACACGTTCTTCACCGTGCCAAAATCGGTTAGTGTCCAGATATTCTAGCCTTTGTTGATACAAGTAGGATTGTAATGTTGCGTGCTGTGGCGTTGTCATCCAGGTTAGCATTGTGGTTTCTGTCATTGTTTCTGTTTCTCGGCTTTGGAGCTTTTTTCCGAGTTCAAGCCTGGCACAGTGCAAGTCCCTAAAAGTAAAGCCTGCATTCTGCAAAGCCGTTGTATCACTGGTCATAATCCATAGGCAGCATTGGCGTGCTTGCGGAGAAGCTTTTATGGGAATGGTGTGATAATGCCTAAGGAAATAAGAGCGGGGCAGGTAGTCCTCAGGTGCGCTCTCTTGGGGCTTAATGTTGGGCCCCATCCACTGGAGAGGAAAGTATCGCCGCAGTTGTGTGCGGTACCAAACATTATCTTGCACAATGCGCTTGAATAGTCGGCAAGTAAGGGATATAGCGAGATAATTGCTTGGGTCCAAAAAACAGAAAATATATAACAACAAGGGTTCTGATAATTGAGATATATGCTTTGACGGAGAGGTGGTGTGCGTGATATTTTCTTCTTCGCTGATAGTTGGTAAGTTTGTGAGAGATGGAAGAGTGGGCGGTGGCATAGTAGCTCTCCGTGTTTTGATGCGCGTAAGTTTATCATATATTGGAAAAAAATAATATTGCCACTTAGGTAGGCAGGCTGTTTTGTGAACCCGCTACGCGTCTTCTCCCCGTTGCTTCAATCAATTGCGACGGGGATTTTTGCTACGCTTCGCAATCCTGCTCCGCTTGCAAACCAGCCTCGGGCGTCCTGCCCTCGGCGTTCGCCGGGAAAATGCATGCATTTTCTCGAACCGGCTCACCCCGCGTCCGAACGTCCACAGGTTTTACAATCCCTGCCGCCGAAAACAAAAAAAGACATATGCCTTGCAGGCATATGTCTTTTTTTGGTGGAGGCGGCGGGGATTGAACCCGCGTCCGTAAATCCGCGACCCAAGGCTCTACATGTTTAGCATCGTTATCATTTTCGTTATGCTAAGCCAACGTGCAAGCTTATGCATAATATAACTTAGTATTTATTTAACTTGTGCACACTAGGCAAATGCAACAAGCGGTCTTGTGAAAATAACAGTTTTGGCAAGTGCACAAGCACACTCACTAAACTGTTGCTGCTTTATTGTTTAGGCAGCAATAGCGACGTTACCGTCTGCATCGTTTGCGGTTAAGCATTTGTAAACGTTTTTAACGAGAGCAGCTTACATTCTCGACATGCACCAAAAGGCTTTGTAATCCACGTCGAAGCCAATGTCGCCCCCGTACGTTTCATGGTAATCATAGCATAAAAAAGGAAAGCTGCGTGGTTTTTTTACGGAAAAGTACTACCTTCCGCGTAAAATACGCTGTTTACTCCGATCCCAGTCACGTTGTTTGAGCGTTTCTCGCTTATCATGCTGCTTTTTACCCTTGGCGTAGCCCACCAAGCATTTTGCGCGCCCCTTATGCCAATAGAGCTTCAGCGGCACCATGGTGTAACCGGCTTGTTTGGCCAAGCCCAGCAACTGATTGATTTGATGGCGATGTAATAGAAGTTTACGCTCGCGGATAGGGTCGGGCTTGATGTGCGTGCTAGCAGTTTTCAGTGGCGTTACATGTGAACCAATCAGCCATGCTTCATTGCGTTTGATGCTGATGTAGCTCTCTGACAGTTGGGCATGGCCGGCCCTTAGGCTTTTCACTTCCCAACCTTGTAGTACCAGTCCAGCTTCCATGGTGTCTTCAATCGCATAATTAAATCGTGCTTTGCGATTGACGGCAATGTCGCTGCTTGATAGGGTCTTTTTTCGGTTTTTCTTGGTCATAGTGGAGGTATTATAGATGAATAATCAACAAGCTACCATCTGGCAGGCACTCTGGCTTACATTTAGGTATGCCGTGCCACTGATGTTCACAACAGGGATTGTCACCTTTTCCAATTTTCTTGGCATGACCATGGTGGCTCATCTGGGGATATTACCTTTTGCGGCGAGTAGTTTAGGTGCAGTTATCTATACCGGTTTGGTCTGTGTTTTTTGGGGTATTACGACCGGTGGTTCAATTATTGTTTCTCATCAATATGGTGCGCATGATATCAAAGCCATTGGGCAAGTGCTGGGTCAACAGATAAATCAAGCTGTATTGTTGTGTATACCTGCTTGGCTATTGATTGCATCCGCGCCTTTATTGCTAAATTTGTTGAATGAACCGGTACAATTAGTTTCACAGGTAAAACTGTATCTTTACCCACTGTTTCTTGCGATGCCGGCGGACTTCTTGGGCTTTTCTTTAGAGCAGTTTTACATCGGTGTAGGTAAGCCTCGCTACGCTGTGCTCATGAATACGGTGTGGTTAATAGTAGCGGCATTTTTTAACTACGTTTTTATCTTTGGTCAATTTGGTTTCCCAAACTTAGCGCTTGCAGGGGTGACTTGGGGATTAACCTGTGGATTGTGGGCTATGTTCCTCTGCGGCGTTGTTATTTTAGTTGTCGATCAGGATTTTCGCCCCTATTTGCGTCATCTAAGTTTTAAATCATTTAAATGGTTGAAAGCGTTATGGCGTGTGGGATGGCCACTGGGCGTGGTATTTTTGATTGAAATAGGCTGTTTTAACGCGATAACCCTCTTGATGAGCAAAATTAATATATTCGCATTAGCGGCCTATCAGTTAACGATGCAGTTTGATTTTTTAATTATTTCAGTGATGTTTGGTTTTTCAAGTGCAGTGACCGTACTCATTGGCCATGCGATAGGTGCAAATGAACAATCACGTTTATTGAAGCTCTGTTTTTCGGGCGCGCTATTGGCGCTAGTGTTTGCTAGTGTTCCTGCAGGGGTAATTTATTTTCATCCGAAATGGTTTATTGCCTTAGACTTTAAAGTTCATGCCAAACAAAATATTACCATCGTTGCGTTGAGTGTGAATTTTTTGAAAATAATGACGGCTTTCATTGTGATTGAAAGCTTTCGCTTACTTGTTATCGGGATATTGCGTGGGATGAAGAAAACACAATGTTTGGTGTATGCAAGCGTTATATTCTTAGGCGTTAGTTTAGGCTTTGGCGCATACTTCGGTCTCGTGCGGCACTTTGGTGCAGAGAGCATTCTATGGAGCTTTATTACGGGCTCAGTGCTGAGCACCTTATTGCTATTAACGTTCCTTTTTGTCAAAATGCAAGCGCTATTTAAAGAAGAGAAAACACCATGCACCAAGTCAATCGAAGCGCCATTATAACGGCATCACCAGAAACGGTTTTTAAATTGGTTGATGATTTTAGCGCGTACGAAACGTTTTTGCCGTGGTGTACGCACAGCGAAGAAGTCTCCCGAGAGGCTAACAAAGCCGTGGGTCGCCTAGAAATTAACGCAGCAGGTATGCGCCAATCATTTACTACAGAAAATACACTCACGCCTTTTCAACAAATTGAAATGCAATTAGTGGAAGGGCCGTTTAGTCATTTGCATGGTATCTGGGGCTTTAAAGACTTAAATGGCGAAGGATGTGAAGTCACGTTAAATCTTTCTTTTAAGTTTTCAAATGGTTTGTTAGATACCGCATTCGCGCCATTTTTCAATCGAGCAATTGACAGCATGGTGGATGCGTTTTGTCAGCATGCACAATCTGTGAGTTCATCATGAAAGTGGAACTGGTTTATATTCCTGAAGATGCGACAAAGCAATTTTTTGAAGCCATTGAGGTGCCAGTCGGTGCATCCGTGCGTCAAGCCATTGAATTATCTGCTGTGTTAGCACAATATCCTGATATTAACCTCAGTGAAAATACCGTCGGTATTTTTTCAAAGCGCTGCAGCCTAGACACAAAACTACAAGATGGCGATCGCATTGAAATTTATCGCCCCTTAATCATTGACCCGAAAGATGCTAGACGTTTGAGGGCTGAGAAGAAAGAGGCCGAATAGATAGTATTTTATATGTTATCGTGTTTTTCTGCACTTAAGAGATACTATGGTATCGTTTCTTTGATTCAACGAGATTTCTTATCCGTTTCGTAACGAACAAGCTTTCCATTTTTAAAGTATACGGTCAGTTGCTGATGCTCTGCATTGCTATCACTCACTTGTCGCGTGTAGACGTAATTGAAACGATCATCACGGAATGTGTTGACTAGCATGGGTGTTCCCAGGATATTTTCCACTTGCTGCTGCGTCATATCGGGTTTTAAGCGCTTGATGCTTGCCGCTTGAATTTGGTTGCCTTGTTGCACCGTTACAGCGTGGATGCGGAAGATCCCACAGGCACTGAGCATGAAGCAGGTTAAACAGATTGAGAGCAATTTTTGGGTGGTTTTCATAATAGCTGTTTTCCAGGATGACAATGAAAAAAATCTGCATTATTATGGTCATATCGCTTAGCAAATACAAGTAGTTAAAACACAATGGATAATCAAGATTTACGAAATGCCGGATTAAAAGTGACCGTGCCGCGCATGAAAATTCTGCAGATTCTAGAAAATGCTGAAGAGCGGCATCTGAGTGCAGAGGATATTTACCGTAAATTGCTAGAGGCTGGGGAAGAAGTGGGCTTGGCGACAGTGTATCGCGTGTTAACCCAATTTGAATCGGCAGGCTTGATTGCTCGGCATCATTTTGAGGGAGGTCATTCCGTATTCGAAATGAACGAAGGTGAGCATCATGATCATTTGGTTTGTGTGAAGTGTGGCAAAGTGCTTGAGTTTGTCGATGCAACCATAGAGCAAAAGCAAGAAGATATTGCTAAAGCCAATGGTTTTAGAATGACGGATCACAACTTGATTATTTATGGTGAATGTCAACGCTGCCAAGTATAACTGAGTTTTCTAAGATAAGGATTTCGATCGTATGCTCAATTGGATTTGGATAGGGATGATGCTTGTCGCAGTCATTTGTGGCACGATTACTGGGCGTTTAGATCAAGTTGTTAAATCTATTACAGACTCTGCAAGCTTTTCTGTCACGTTGGCGTTAGGTTTGATTGGTGTGATGGCTTTGTGGATGGGTATTATGCGCATTGCAGAGCAGGCAGGTTTGATTCGCGCTTTGGCACGCTTACTCAGACCTATCATGACGCGTTTATTTCCGGATATCCCCGCGGATCATCCAGCCATGGGTGAAATGGTATTAAACATCGCGGCAAATATGCTGGGTCTAGTTAATGCAGCGACGCCCTTTGGTTTACGTGCAATGAAAACCTTAGAAACACTGAACCCTTTTCCGGGGACTGCCAGTAATGCGATGTGTATGTTCTTAACGATCAATACGTCCAGTGTACAACTGATCCCAACGACAGCGATTGCTTTTTTAGCGGCAGGTGGTGATCCACAACCAACACGTATTATTTTCACCGCATTATTTGCAACAATGATTTCTACCATTGTGGGTGTAACGGCAGCGAAATGCTTGGAGAAATGCAAACGTTTTCAAATTAGAGAGTCTCACTAATGCATTTACAAACGTTAACACAAGCCATTTCGAATGGATTATTTTTGCTGATGGTCGTGGGGATCCCCGCGATTGCTAGCTTACGAAAAGTCCCAGTGTTTGAAAGTTTTGTTGAAGGTGGCAAAGAAGGGTTTGAAATTACAATTAAACTGATTCCGTACTTAGTCGCGATGATGGTTGCCATCGGTATGTTACGTGCCTCGGGTGCATTCGACTTATTAACCCATGCGCTGGCACCGCTTCTTAATAAATTACACGTGCCTGCAGATTTAGTCCCACTTGCGCTGATGCGACCATTCTCTGGTGCGGGCTCGAATGGTATTTTAGCGAATATTATTCAAACCCACGGTGGTAATAGCATGGTGTCACACATGGGCGCGACCTTGATGGGTAGCACAGAAACAACCTTTTACGTCATTGCCGTTTACTTCGGTTCGGTTGGTATTAAGCGCACACGACATGCTGTTGTCGCAGGATTATTGGCAGATGCAGCAGGCATTATCGCGTCGATTTGGATTTGTTTGCGGGTTTTTCATTAGTAAAAGCGCCCCAATAAAAGTGCCTCTGTCTATACACCTGACGAGTGAAAATCGTAGGAAAATTTGACGAAGAAGCGCAGTTTATATGAGAATAAATGAGCATTCTGAGGGGAATTTTCCATAGATTGTCGCCGTCAGGTGTATAGACAGCGGTGCATTTTAATCTTCCATCCCAGTCGTCCAATAAAACCATGCCCCCAACACACACATCGTGACCACACCTAAGTAAGGTCCCAGGCTATGCCAGCTGACGGGGAAAACATCTAATGCATCGGGGTTATGCAGCCATGCCATGGGAATGGCAATGGCGACATCCATTAATGCCGCGCCGGCAATTAAACCACAAGCAAGTAGTAAACCATTTTGTTTGCCGCGCACGGATTGCATTAAGCCACGTTTCTTCCAGCGTTTATCGCAGAAGTAGGCAAGCAATCCTCCCAAGAAGATCGGTGTTGTTGTCGTGAACGGTAAATAGATCCCTATGGCGACACCTAATACAGACAATGCAGGCCATTTTAAGCTGCTTAAAATACGATTGAGTATGATGATGCAGGCAATCACAGAAAAGCCTGTGATGACCATACGCCAAGGCATGTGACCGGTGAATACGCCTTGTGTGATACTTGCCATCAACGCAGCAGGCGGGGCCATGAGTGCTTGCGTTGGATCCATCCCCGGGTGCGGTAACACATTTGCAATACCATAAAGGTTAAAGAGTACTTGCATCACCAGCGGAATAACCAAGGATGCGACAACGGCACCAATAATAAGCATGAGCTGTTGCTTCCAAGGAGTTGCGCCAATGAGCTGGCCAACTTTCAAGTCTTGCATATTGTCATTGGCGACAGCTGCGGCACCCGTAATCATGGCGCCCAGTAAGATGGCCATAGCAGCTGCGTGATGTAGTGTATCCGCTGAAGCATGTGCATAGACATTTTTTAGAATTAAGGCCGCCATTAATAAGCTAGCAATAATCACGGAAGAACCGGGGCTTGCTGACACGCCCACTAAACCTGAAAAATAACCGCAAATGGTTGATGCGATAAAACCAACAAATAATACGTAGAAGACACAAGTGACATAAAATCCAGTAGTAAACAAATGTGTTGATGCAAACATGGTGTGAAACAACATGTAGGTCGCCAACAAACAGACGAAAATACCAGAAAGCACAAACCAACCGGGTAGGTCTTGCTCGGTACGAAGCGTGGCCAGTGTTTTGCGTTGGCATGATTTCTGTAGGGATTGCACCACACTTTGCCAGAAAGGTTTAATAATACTGAGTAAAGTCCACAATCCCGCGAGTAGCATGGCGCCGATGCCGATGTAGCGAATGTGCGAGTTCCACAGTTGTGTTGCATTAAGAATAACATCATGGTGATGGACGTTATGATAGTAACTGATAGCGGGGATCCCAATAATCCAACCAAGAATGGCACCGACAAAAATACTGAGCGAGACCGGAAATCCAATTAAATAACCCGCACCAATCATGGTTGTTGAAAACCCAAAACCAAAGCCATATAGCGTATTGCCGCGCGTGAACCAGATTTGGAATTGATTGGAAATCAGTTTGAAACCATTTTGCGCCAGCTGAAACAATGCGCCAAAGCAGCCACCGAGTAACATATCGGTAACGCGCGTTTTTCCGATGGAGGAAGCTTGCAATACAGCGGTGATAGCACGTGCTTCTGGAAAATTAAGCAACGGCTCCTTCAATAAAATGCGACGCAATGGAATCGAAAATAAGACACCGAGTAACCCACCTAGCAATGCAATCAAGCAAGTTTCCCAGTACGGGAAATCTGTCCAGGAATGAATAATGATGAGGGCTGGTACGGTGTAGACGACACCACCAGCGATGGCCTCACCGGCAGAAGCACAGGTTTGCACGAGATTATTTTCTAAAATATTAGCGCCTTTAAAAAATCTCAGAATGCCCATCGATAAAATGGCTGCAGGAATCGATGCAGATGTTAACAAACCAATTTTGAGTGCCAGGTAGGTATTGGCGATCCCTAAGACCAATGCCAAAATAATAGCCAGGATGATTACTTTTAATGTGAGCTCGGGTAAATTTGCTTGCGTGGGCTGGTTTGACATCAGGATGGTCCATTTCTGAGTAAAATATTAGCGTTTAGTGTAATTCATCTGACGATCTGACACAACTTCGTTATACTGGCCTCCTTTTAATTTTGTTTTGAGTGTAAGCCGAGAGGAGTTCTTTCAAAAAGACGCACACTAACTGCCGTCCATGGCGCTCGACGCCGGCATCCCTGCCGCCGACGCTTTTTGAAAGAACTCCTCTCAGCTCACGCTCATAAAAAATATCTTGTCGTCGGAGCGATTATGAAAAAACTACTGAAATTTTTGGGATGGATGATTGCGATCTTGATCGTGTTGTTTGTTGGTTTAATTGTTGCACTGAAATATTGGTTTAATCCAAACGACCTAAAGCCCTTAATCACAAAACAATTCTTCAATGCGACAGGTTTGCATTTAACGATCGATGGTAATTTGGACGTTACATTATTTCCCACGGTGGGGTTAAAAGTAGAAGACGTTAAATTAGATAACCCCAAAGGTTTTGGTCAACAGCCTATGGCTACGATTGGGGATTTGCAACTAGGGGTTGCTGTATTACCGCTTTTGCATAATAAATTAGAAACGAATCGTTTCATTGTGCGGGGGCTACACCTTAATTTAAAACGCTTGGTTGATGGCAAAGCAAATTGGCAAGCATTTAGCGTAAAACCAGAGAAAATTGAACCTTCCGCACCTGTGATTGCGGCAGGTGGTGCCGCTGCATTAGCAAAGCCTCGTCATTTAAGCATTACTAATGTTAGGGTTGAGGATGCTGACTTAGTGTTTGATGATCAATTGGCAGATCAGTTGTTTAAAGTGACGGATCTGAAAGTCAAAGCCAGTGATATTGCTTTAGGACAAACATTCCCATTGATGGTTCGCGCTCACGTGAGTAGCAAGAAACCTGCGCTACAAGGCGATGTAAAACTTTCGCTGCATGCTTTAGTAGGCAAAAAATTTCAGCAGTTTCATTTAAATAAGCTGCAATTGAATACCCACTTAAAGGGGAAGGGCCTTCCTCAAAATAAATTAGATCTTCAACTCTCAGGTGATGCGCTCATGAACCTGAAAGAACAGCGTTTTCAGTTGAATCACATGAGCTTACATGAAGATCATCTTGCGATGGAAAAGGCGAATTTAGAGATTGCAATGGCTTCCCCTAAACGCTTATCTAAAGGACCTTATGCCGATTTACGTAACTTGTTGATTAATGCCAATGTCAATGTGGGTTCCTTACAGTTCCAACAAATGAATATGTCACGTGTGAAGGGAAAATTTAGCGCAGCGCATGGGAAACTGACCCTAAAAGATTTGTCAGGTGATGTTGCTGGTGGTCAAGCAGCGATGAGTGCACGACTTGATGTGTCGGGTGCTGTGCCGCAGATGGCCTTCTCTGAAAAGATGCAGCACATTGATGCGCATCAAGCCTTGAGTATGTTTAATGTGAATTTACCCATGAAGGGAGATGCTTATCTCGAGGCCAGTGTAGAAACCCAAGGTGATAATGTGCATGCAATCCAGCAGAATCTAGCCGGGAAAACTTCTTTTCATGTGAAAAATGGTGCTATTTCGGGTTTGGATTTTGCCGCTTGGTCGGCTTTGTCTTTGCAGTCTTTGCTGAATGGTGATGTGCCGCAATTTGGTGGCATGGGGCAAACAGCTTTTTCTGATTTATCGGGTAGTTTTACTATTAATAAGGGGATTGCGATGACACAAGATACGCAACTTATTTCTTCCTTAGTGAGTGTGCGCGCGAAAGGCAGCGCAAACATTCCTAAGCAAAAATTAGATTTTGTTGCGACAATTTCTCCTGGAAAAGGGCGGCATGCCGTGTTTAGCATTCCTTTGTTTATCACCGGCACTTTCACGCACCCCCATGTATTGCCGGACTTAAAGGCATTAGTGAAAAATCAAATCATTAAGCCATCCGAATCGGTAGTTGGTGTCATTAAAAAACAAATTGATGGTGTGGGTGGCGGTGTGGGTAAACACTTGAAAAATGCGTTGGATAGTTTCTTCAAATGACATTTCATTTTTCTAAAGCCTTATTGGCATGGTTCGATCAGCGTGGTCGAACCCACTTGCCATGGCAGCAGGATAAAACACCTTACCGTGTCTGGGTGTCTGAAATCATGCTGCAGCAAACCCAAGTTAATACGGTGATTGATTATTACCAGCGTTTTATGGCGCGTTTTCCTGATGTGACGTCATTAGCTAATGCACCCATTGATGATGTATTAGCCCTCTGGGCTGGATTGGGGTATTACACGCGCGCGAAAAATTTACACTGGGCTGCGCAGCTTGTTTGTGATGAGCATGAAGGTATTTTTCCTGAGACACAGGAAGGATTAATACAGTTACCTGGTATTGGACGCTCAACGGCAGCGGCCATAAGTTCAATTTGTTTTGGGGAACGTGTCGCTATCATGGATGGCAATGTACGTCGTGTGTTGGCGCGCTTTCATGCGCTTGAGGGAGATCCTTCTTTATCTGCAGTGACCAAACAGCTTTGGACTCTAGCAGAAAAACATTTACCGGAAGAGCGAATTGGTGACTATACGCAAGCGATTATGGATTTAGGCGCGATGGTTTGTACACGAACAAAGCCAGACTGTCTGGCTTGTCCGATGCATGCCAATTGCGAAGCCTTTAAAACCGAACGTATTGCAGAATTTCCTGGGAAAAAACGCAAAAAAATTATTCCAGAAAGAAGTACAGTGATGTTAATGTTGGTGCAAGAAAAAAAACAATCGGTCATGTTAATACAACGCCCACTGAAAGGCTTGTGGGGTGGTTTGTATACCTTGCCGGAGGTTGATGCTGATGTTGATTTGGAGAAATACTGTTGGGATACTTGGCGGATAAAGTTATTGCACCATGAAGCGTGCGCCTCTTTTCGTCATACCTTTACACATTTTCATTTAGATATTACACCCGTGTATGCCGTTGTTGATGCAGCTACTGCACCGCCTAGAGAAACCTGGTATGATCTCAACAAGTCGCTAACGGTTGGTGTTGCTAAGCCTGTGCGAACGCTGATTACTTATTTGGAAAGAAAATTATGTCCCACGAAGTTCACTGTATAAAACTCGACAAGACCTTGCCAGGTTTAGATTTTCAGCCATATCCTGGCGAAATGGGCGAACGCATTCATAAGCAAGTATCAGCAGAAGCGTGGCAGCTGTGGTTGGCGCATCAAACCATGGTCATTAATGAAAACCGTTTAAATTTGCTGGATGCTTCAACCAGAGCATTTCTTGAACAAGAAATGCAAAAATTCTTCTTTTCGGGCGAAGAAATTGAAAAACCTGCAGGATATACGCCCGAAGAAGAGAGCTAATTTGACATTTTTCCCTGGTGATTTATCATGCCGGGCTCTGTCTTGTGTTCATATGGCTAGATAGCTCAGTCGGTAGAGCAAGGGATTGAAAATCCCTGTGTCGGTGGTTCGATTCCACCTCTGGCCACCATTTCTTTTTAAATCAAAATTTATTGTCGGCAGAATCGATCGTAGTTTTTCTGGGTTTCATCAAGGCCATCTATTCCTCGAGTAACCCCAAATGATTTGTTTTCTCTAGCCATGCTTTGCCTTCAGCTGTAATTTTATATTGTTGTGCTGGGCTTCTTGGTTTTTCGGGTATAGTAAGGCTTAGCAGCTGTTGATTTAAGATTGGCTTTAGGTGATTGTCTTGGAAAGTTTCTCTGTGTTTTAGACCTAGGAGTGCTTGGATTTCGCTTGCCTTTCGTGCTTGTCGACAGTACTGCAGGATTGTTGCTACGGAACTGTTTGAAGCTTGTCCGGTAACTTGTCCGGTAGCTTGTCCGGTAACTTGTCCGCTAGCTTGTCCGGTAACTTGCTCAGTGAGAGATAATTGAAACCTAAAAATATCCCCTTCTTCTAATTGAGGATTATTGCCGCAGAATGTTGCACTATACTGAAACAGTTTCCGTACGCCAGAGCCTAGCTCATCTGCGAGGCCTATTTCCCTAAAAACCTTCGCTATGATTGGATTTTTTGGGTGAGGGGAAAAGCTTACTGGATTGACGATGCCAAAATGATGAGGCTTGTTGCTATTTTCGGTGTAGAAGTGCTGGTTATCGATGATAAATTTAGCGGGAAATGGATTGGTGAATTCTCGGTGAATAAGTAGGTTGCCAATTACCTCTCTTAAAATAATGTCACGCACACTCATGCGTTTATCTTTTTCTAAATAAAATGGATCGGGTAGATGTTTCTGACCAAAATGTAGTAGGCGGTCGTAGCTTTCAATTAGGTTTGTTCGGATATCATCTCTATCATCGTAGCGATCGATCTTCTTTTTTCGTAAAATTGCATCTGTTTTATGATGTGGTAACACGGATAAAATAGTATTGTCTTTGCCAAATAATAAAATACCCGCCAGCGTGATGCCAGATTTTCCCGTTTGATAATCAATCCCCATTAACCGTGCACTCTCAAGTAGCTCATGATCATCTAGATTCTGCCAAGGATGCCCCTTGCGCTGAAGTGAGACGATTTTTCTTACTTTAGTTAGTAAATCTTCTCTTAAATCAGCCAATGATGCATAGGGATAAATTGTATTTTCTGTATAGTTCGACTGTTTTCTTATATACAGAGAGGTAACAGAATATTGCTGATCAGTGATATCGAAATCGCCATCTTCATTCCTGTCGTAAATTCGATTGTTGCAACGATGTACTTGAGAACTTTCAGGTACACAAAGGTAAAGAATAGTTTTTTCCTCTATTTCTATTTCTTCGAGTGACAAATAAAATGAAGGACTAAGTTTCTGGGGATTATTGATGGCGGTAGAAAAATCACGTTTTATTTTTTTGATGGTGGTGGCTTCAAGTCCAATAATGCTACCATTATCAGCGACACCAAGAAAAATTTGGCCACCGATCCGATTGAGAAAAGCACATATGCTTTCAAATAAACTTTTGCTCAAGTTTTTCTGGCACAGTTTGAACTCTGTTTTTAGTCCTTCTCCCGATTGAATGGTGTGGTGATGTTGTTTGTTTAACATGGAAATTCCTTTTTTGTTTTTTATGAACGAGGCAATAGCGCGTGTTATTCTTCAACTAACCCCAAATGATTTGCTTGGCTGATCACACTTTTTCCTAACTCGTTTTCAGTTTCTTTACGTGCGTTACCAGCAACCTTACCACCTCGTTTAGCAACCTTCTTATTTGCAGGCATGCCTTCAGGCTCTTCTTGCTTTGAAATTTCCGTGGTAACCTTTTCACCCAACATCGCGAAAATAAGTTCTAAGTCAGTCATATGATCGCGTAAATTTGCTCGCGATTTCTCAGGTAAATGCTTATGCTCTTTATATTCTGTTGGTGTCATGCCAAAGGTGGCTTTGGAAATTTCTGCAGTGAGAATCGCGTAGTCTGTTTGTTCGGTGATGCCACGCTCCTTCCATTCGTCCGTTAGATTTTGTCGTATGGCTATCCCGCGCAGGCGTTTATCAATCCAGTCTTTAGGATAGCCTTTTTCTTCGTAGAATCGTTTCATACGTTCTTGTGCTAAAGCAGGATCTTCAATTTCTTGAATGCGCTCATAACCTACTTTTGCGAGCCATCGCTTGAAAGGTTCGGCTTTAGGGGAGGGAACGGATTGGATAAGGCGTAGAATGCCCTCAGTATTCGCGCAGTCGGTTGTATATTTTTTACCATCTGACGCTGATAATTTCAGTCCGTGACAATTTGTCACGGACTGATTATCGGCTTCTTTGAGCAATCTTTGCTTAAGTTTTCTCCAATAAGCGCCTGCATCTGGGCTATTTGTTAGCACAGCACAAATATCAACGACACTAAACCACCATTCCTCATTGTGCCATGTACGACGAATCGATTTTTCTTTGAACATAATAATCGCGGTTTCTTTTTTCATCTTGTTATCCTCCTTGTTTTCAGATTTGATATTGCAATTGTGATATACCAACCGATAGAAATCAAGAGTTTAGACGTCATTATCGATGGTATGTTATCACGCTAAAAAAACAGTTATGATACGGCCTTCAAAGTTAGGTGAAAAAACCATGACAGACGCAAGTATCAAAACCCCTGAAGCCATTGAAAAAATGCGAGTCGCTGGCCGTTTGGCCGGAGAAGTGCTCACCATGATTGGTGGGTATGTCAAAAAAAGTGTGACCACCGACGAGCTTAATCAAATTTGTCATGATTACATCGTTAATGAACAACAAGCGATTCCGGCGCCTTTAAATTACAAAGGTTTTCCCAAATCAATCTGTACCTCAGTGAATCACGTGGTGTGCCATGGTATTCCGGGCGATCGAAAGCTGAAAGATGGCGACATTGTGAATATCGATGTTACTGTGATTAAAGACGGTTACCACGGTGATACCAGCAAAATGTTTGTGGTGGGTAAGCCATCGGTGTTGGCCAAACGTTTAATTCAAATTACCCAAGAAAGTTTGTATATCGGTATTCGCATGGTGAAGCCCGGTGCGAGTTTAAAGAAGATTTCGGCAGCCATTCAGGCACATGCAGAAAAAAATCGTTACTCTATCGTGCGGGAATATTGTGGGCATGGTATTGGTAGTGTGTTTCACGAACCCGATTTTCAAGTCTTGCATTACGATGCACCTGAAATCCCCGATAAAATATTAGAAGCGGGCATGACCTTTACGATCGAGCCAATGGTCAATGCTGGTAAACGTCATGTACGTTTATTACCGGATGAGTGGACGGTGGTGACTAAAGATCACAAACTCTCCGCGCAATGGGAGCATACTTTGCTTGTTACAGAAACCGGCGTAGAAGTGCTAACCAAGCGTGATGAAGAGGATTTTTAAATGTTTCCCATCCATCGCATGCGACGCTTACGCAGTACAGCACAATTAAGAAATCTATTACAGCAACATCGTGTGTCTGTGCATGATTTAATTTGTCCTATCTTTGTTAAGCATGGCATACAAGGCAAGCAAGCGATTGCGACTTTGCCAGGTCAATTTCAATTTGGATTAGATACACTGGCTGAAGAAGCAAAAGAAATTGCTGCCCTAGGTATTTCAGCGGTATTGTTGTTTGGGGTGCCTGAACATAAAGATACGATGGGGTCTGATAGCTACAGTGATAACGGTATTATTCAGCAAGCAGTAAAAATAGTAAAAGATGCTGTGCCAGAATTGTTGGTCATTACTGATGTATGTTTTTGTGAATACACCGATCACAGTCATTGCGGTGTGTTAAAAGAAAGCTCGCACGGTTGGGATGTCGATAACGATGAAACCTTGGTATTACTTGGTAAACAGGCCGTGAGTCATGCGAAAGCGGGTGCTGATATGATTGCGCCTAGCGGCATGATGGATGGCGCGGTGCGTTTTATCCGCGAGGCTTTAGATGCTGCAGGATTTATTGATACACCCATCATGAGTTATGCCGCAAAGTTTGCGTCTAATTTGTATGGTGCTTTTCGTGATGCTGCAGAAAGTGGCTTGTCGGAAGGTGATCGCAACAGCTATCAAATGCAAACTGCTAACATGAATGAAGCGATGCGCGAAGTAAGCTACGATGTAGAAGAGGGTGCAGACATCCTCATGGTCAAACCTGCTAGTTTATATTTGGATGTGGTACACGCTGTCAAACAATGTTTCCCTGATTATCCACTCGCGATTTATCACGTCGGTACAGAGTACGCGATGATCAAACAAGGCGTTGCCAATGGCTTATTCGCAGAAGATAAAATACTGCTAGAAACTTTCACCAGCTTCAAACGTGCTGGCGCAGACTTATTGATTACTTACTTCGCGAAGGATTTGGCGAGGATGGTGTAATCATGTATTGACGGAGGTAACTGATGGATGAATTTGACCGTGATGCAGCTGAAGCGGTAGCAAGAGAAATAATACAATCTGGGGAAGAAAGTATGCGTACTAGAATAGATGTGCATTTTCAACAGTTAATTGATTTTAACGAAGCTGTTACTGAAAAAGTGTTACCTGCCTTGGTAACCATTCGCTTACCCAGCCGAGTCGGCTCAGGATATTTTCAGCATACACGTTGGTTTGTGTCTAATGCGCATGTTATTCCGTCACCTGATTTCTTGGAGCTTGCGACTTTTTATGATTTCAAAGGAAATTGTGTTAATACAGATGTGGCAGAATCATTTCATAGGCCAGTCTCGAATACACCTGACGTGATGATTGTTAATGTTAATTCTGATCACCCTTGTCTTAGAATGCCGACACCAAAAACAACAAAGGAATCACTTGCTGGTCTGTGGGGCTGTCGACCGGAAAATATCTCTGATGAGACATTTGAAAAAATGCAGGAAGAAGAAAGTTTACAATCTGACATATTGTATTTTTACGTAGAATATAATTTCTTACCTGAACAGAACGTTCATGAAATCTGTATTCTAGAAAAATTATCTAGTGAAGGTGAATATCCCGTCAGATATCAACGCACCGATGGTGGTTGCGCTCAGCCAGGTTCATCAGGATCTCCTATTTTTAGAGCGTATGTCACCGATGGGGAAAATCCGACCTGGCAGATTGAAGTGGTTGATACGCTATTCGCGAGGTCAGCTGCAGGTACGGAAATTTGTACTGTGCCGACGAAAGAAGACTTTGAGCAAATCCGAAAACATGTCATAAACCCACGATTGACAGCGGAACGCTATACACAAATGTCAGGGATGAGGGGTTCAATGTTTGCAAATCCTGTGGATCAAGCTAAAGCAGCGCAAGAAGCCGGGATGGCTCAGCATTATGGCGTACTAGCCGAGCACGGAATTTTTCAGTTCCAATCGGGGGTTAGCAAAGTCCAGGGTGAGTTGCCTGATGATCTAGAGCGATTGTGGTATAGCAGAATAGTCTCATTGGCAGACTCATTATTGATACCGGCAGTGCTTGAGGGTCAGATCGGTAAGCAAGCTGTAAAAAACTCAAAGTACAAAAGTATTTTTCGACAAAACCTCTGTCTGGAAGAGTTAACAAAAGATATCAAGGCGTTTATAGGTGAGCTAGAGTCAACGTCAACGTCAACGTTAGAGTCAGAGTCAGAGTCAGAGTCAGAGTTAACAATAAAATTGCCAGACAGTACTGCCGATGAGTGGTTCTTGTCACCTAAGGAATATTTCCGAATAGATATTAATGGTGCGGCAGGAGCTTCTTACCGAAAATTAGAGCTACAGGATAATGTTGGTCGAGGATTAAAAGAAGGTAAGAAAGCAATATCATCGACCTTTGCTATTGTGAAACTTCCTGTGGTCAAAGAAATTTCTAGCGTTGAACTTGCTGAGCTTTTTAGAGAGAGTCTCAGAAGCAGCAAAGAGGTGTGTCATCGTGATGTGGTGCAATCAGCCAGTGACGCAAAGAAGAAGGGCAAAGGTCCTACAGTTTCAGCGGCTGCTTCAGCAGCAAGTGCTGCAGGCCCAGCAGATGAAAAAAAGAAAGATAAAAAAGGAAAAGGCCCGATGAAATCGAAAAGGCGCTAGCGTGTCACACGATCTCAATCCGCAGCGCATGAATCTCCGCCTGCATCATCTCGCCTAATGCCGCATAGATGAGTTGATGGCATGCGACGCGGTTTTTTCCTTCAAATGCGGGGGTAGCGATACGGACGGTGTAATGTCCTCCGCCTGACGCTGCACCAGCGTGTCCAACATGATGTTGGCTGTCATCGATGATCTCTAATTGCGTAGGAGAGAGCGCCTCAGTAATTTTTTCTTTGATTAATTCAATGCGTGATGTCATGACGACTCCTTCATGTGCTTTGATAAATATAAGGCTTGCAAGATAACAAAAATGAGGGTTAAACCTAAAATACCAAATAATTTAAAGTTGACCCAAATCTCGGTGGAGTAATGGAAAGCCACATATAAATTAGCAGCGCCCGTTAAAAAGAAAAAGGCCGACCAGCTGTTATTGAGTTTTTTCCAGATGGCTGCAGGTAAATGAATGTTCTGGCTTAACATGCGTTCGCTTAGATTCTTTTTACCTACCCACTGGCTAGCAAAAAAGACCAAGGCGAATAGCCAATTGATGACAGTGGGTTTCCATTTAATGAAGGACTCATTATGGAATATCAAGGTGAGGCTGCCGAGGACGACGATAATGAGTGTCGTAAATAGCAACATTTTCTCAACACGACGTTTCCGCCACCATACAAAGGCTAGTTGCAGCACAGAGGCAACAATGGCTGCAGCGGTTGCCATAAATATCCCCGCGAATTTATAGACAATGAAAAACAAAAAGATGGGGAAGAAATCGAATAAAAACTGCATAAACATGACTCACGGCGAATGATTGTGGTCCATTGTATCGACCGACCTGTGAAAAGGCAACGCTGGATTTTGTACATTAATTACGATAAATTGAGGGTTCATTGGCAATTAGAAAGAACAGAGGCTCCCTTGTCCACACATCAACGCATTGTTTCAGGTATGCGCCCGACCGGGCACATGCATTTAGGCCATTATCACGGCGTATTAAAGAACTGGGTAAAATTACAGTACGAGCAAGAATGCTTGTTTTTTGCGGCAGACTTGCATGCTTTGACGACGCATTATGATGAAACCCAAAATATTTCTCAGCATACCTGGGATATGGTGGTTGATTGGTTGGCGGCAGGTGTTGATCCGAATGCCTCGAAAATTTTTATTCAATCGCATGTACCACAACATGCAGAGTTACATTTGCTTTTATCGATGGTGACACCACTCAGTTGGTTGGAGCGGGTGCCTACCTACAAAGAACAAATTGAAAAACTAAAAGAAAAAGATTTAACAACCTATGGATTTTTAGGATACCCCGTTTTAATGTCATCCGATGTTTTATTGTATCGTGCAACCCATGTGCCCGTCGGTGAAGATCAAGTGCCACATGTGGAGCTAACACGAGAAATTGCACGGCACTTTAATCATTTATTTGGACGTGAACCTGATTACGTCGAGAAAGCGGAAGCAGCAATCACAAAACTTGGTAAGAAGTCTGCGAAACTCTATCGTTCTCTGTTAAAAAATTATCAAGAGCAAGGTGATCAAGAAGCTTTAGAGACTGGGCAAGCATTGTTAGCAGAGCAGGCGAATATTTCCTTAAGTGACAAAGAGCGTTTGTTAGGTTTTCTTGAAGGTGGTGGTAAAATTATTTTACCTGAACCGCAAGCAGCATTAACTGAGCAATCGAAATTGCTTGGTTTGGACGGCCAGAAAATGTCGAAGTCGTATAAAAATACGGTGATGTTGCGTGATACGCCAGAAGACATTGAGAAAAAAATTCGCGTGATGCCAACTGATCCGGCGCGCGTGCGTCGTACGGATGCTGGTGATCCAGAAAAATGTCCTGTGTGGCAGTGGCATCAAACTTATTCCGATAAGGACACGCAAGATTGGGTGCAGCAAGGTTGTCGCAGTGCTGGGATTGGTTGTTTGGATTGCAAAAAACCCTTGATTGAGAAAGTTCAGGCAGAAGTCGAACCCATGCAAGCACGGGCGAAACCTTTTATTGACGATCCGAGTTTGGTTCGTGATATTGTGGCCGAGGGGTGTGAAGCTGCGCGTGATTTGGCCACAGATACCTTAAACGATGTGCGTGAGGCGATAGGGTTGCCTGAGTAGGCTAGCCCCTGTCATCCTGGAAAAAGTGGGCGTAACAAACCCCGTCATCCCGGCGCTTCCGCCGGGATCTCCGTCTATTGCCACAGTTCCACCAGGAGATTCCGGCTTTCGCCGGAATGACAGCGACCAAATGTCCCTAAAACGGCCGATTTGTTACCAAGTAGCCATCATTCTGTGGCATAATACTGGTTTGTGAGTAGAGAGGATTCCTTTGTGGAACAACAAGCCGTAGAAGAACCCACAACAGCACTAGAGGCTGCGCAGGAGGCCTTGGCGACTGATTCCCCCGATGGTGTGATTGCTCGTGTTCGTGGCGAGGCAGTGACTGAATTACCCCGTGATTTGTATATCCCACCGGATGCACTCGAGGTCTTTTTAGATGCCTTTGAGGGGCCGCTGGACTTATTATTGTATCTGATCAAACGTCATAACCTAGAAATTTTAGATATTCCCATCGCACAAATCACACGTCAGTATATGGATTACGTGGATGTGATGAAAAACTTTCAACTAGAGTTGGCTGGCGAGTATTTGGTAATGGCGGCGATGTTAGCGGAAATTAAATCGCGTATGTTATTACCGCGTCCGGTTGAAGAGGACATGGATGAAGGCGATCCACGTGCAGAACTTGTGCGTCGTTTGCAAGAATATGAACGTTTCAAGAAAGCAGGTTTAAATTTAGAAGAGATGCCGCGCGTTGGACGAGATGTTCATTTGGCCTCTGTTGAGCCACCAGAAATTAATATCGTTAGACCTGAACCGCAAGTTGAGCTAAAAGAAATTTTATTGGCGTTCAGTAATATCCTAAAACGTGCGCAATTAATCGAGCACCACAAAATTGCGCGCGAACCTTTATCCGTGCGTGAACGCATGACAAATATTTTGACGCACTTGAAAGAAAATGAATTTATTGCCTTTGGCGCGTGTTTTAACGTGGAAGAAGGGCGTATGGGTGTTGTCGTTTCATTTATTGCAGTATTAGAATTATTAAAACAATCTATGATCGACATCGTACAACAAGAAGTATTCAGTCCGATTCATCTGAAAGCCGTGCAAGCGGATGGCGATGCAATTGAACATGATGATCTTACATCTGAATTTGATGCAGTAGAGGCTTAACATGGAAATCACACAACTTAAATCAATCATCGAAGCGATGGTGTTTTCTAGTAACCATCCGGTAACCCCAAAACAATTGGTGGCATTATTCGAAGAATCTGTACGTCCTGATGTCAAGCAAGTGCAAGAAGCCTTGACCTTGGTTGCGGAAGATTATGCAGAACGTAGTGTTCAACTCAAAGAAACGGCATCAGGTTTTCGTTTCCAAGTCGTATCGGATTATAACGAATATTTAGGTAAGATTTGGGAAGAAAGACCTGCGAAGTATTCACGTGCTGCGATGGAAACCTTGGCTTTGATTGTTTATCGCCAACCGATCACTCGTGCTGAAATTGAAGAAGTGCGTGGTGTGGCCGTGAGTACGAATATCATTCGTACGCTAGAAGATCGCGGTTGGGTGCATTCAGTCGGGCATAAAGATGTGCCTGGGCACCCGAGTTTGTATGCAACGACTAAGGAATTCCTTGATGATTTCAATTTGAAATCATTAACGGAATTACCGACGCTCGATGAATTAAAAGACTTCGCTGAAATCGAAGATATGTTCCAAGAGCAGTTGGCTCTTCTTGAACCCAAACCTGAAGCCGCGAATAGCGAAATGCTTGTTAATGTTGAGCCGACGGATGTGTCGGAAGAAACACAAGATCAGGCGCAAGTGGAAGACCAAGATGAACAGTTAACCTCAGATTTAACTGAAGAGAAAGAAACGCTTGATCATGAAGATTTTCAGGCGGAAGAAGTTTGATCTCATCCATTTACCGCTGTTCCAATACATAATGGATCTTACGAAACACGGTTCAGTGTTCCTTTCAAAAAGCGTCGGCGGCATGGATAGCCGGCGTCGAGCTACAGGGACGTATTTATGCGTCTTTTTGAGAGGAACACTGGGCCGTGTTTTACAACAAACTTAGAGTAAAGAAAAAATGCCTGAACGCCTACAAAAACTCCTTGCCAAACATGGCATTGCCTCCCGCCGTCAAGTTGAAACTTGGATCACAGAAAAACGTATTACGGTAAACGGTGAGATTGCTAAACTTGGCTGCCAAGCGGAGGCAACGGATACGATTACGCTGAATGACGAAGCACTTGTTTTGGCGCCGACAAAAAAACACCAACACCTCATGTACAACAAGCCGTGCGGAGAAATTTGTACGCGTGAAGATCCTCAAGGTCGGCCGACGGTTTTTGATAATTTACCACCGCTAGAAAACAGCCGTTGGATTAACATCGGACGTTTGGATGTGAATACGGAAGGTTTGTTATTGTTTACGACGGATGGTGATTTAGCCAATCAATTCATGCACCCTAAAAATGAAGTGCCACGGACTTACTTGGTTAAGACAACCGATGAAATTACTGCAGAGCGAAAAAAACAATTATCAAAAGGCGTCAAACTAGAAGACGGTATGGCACGCTTTGACGACATAAAACTCCTTGAAAACCAGCAAGCGATTGTGACGCTACATCGTGGCAAGAATCGCGAAGTTCGCCGCTTGTTTGAATCACAAGGCCTTAAAGTCATGCGTTTAAAACGCATTGCCTTTGCCGGGGTTACGCTGCCAAAAGGAATGCCTCGTGGTGATCTTATGATTTTACAAACATTGTCGCTGGGATAATGAGCGTTGACTTTTCTTCGCTAATGCAAGCTTACGATGGATAGGCTGAGTGAAGTGTCCCTTTCAAAAAGCGTCGGCGGCAGGGATAGCCGGCGTCGAGCGCCAGGGATGGCAGTTAGTTTGCGTCTTTTGGAAAGGGATACTTTACTCAGCCACTAGATACGTAATGAGTTAATCTACTCTAGCAACAAACGCTTCACCTGTTTTTGTTCTACTTGAGCAGACAATTGCGCATGCGCATTACTAAGTTGTTGTAATTGATGGGCATGTTCGATGAATGCCGTTTGTTGTTTTTCACGCAATTGTTCCATTTCACGTGCCTGGTCGGCACGGATCTGAGCGACGAACTTATATTGTGGTGTTTTCCGGCATTGTTTGAAATCACTAGGACGCAAATTTCCTTCTTCCACACGTTGCTTAAATCCATCAACATTTTGATTAATGCTGGGTTGTTTTAGCAACATAATCATATCAGTAAACTGCTGGTTGAGCTCGGATTTTTTCTCAATATGCGTATGCGTGATGCTGCTGCTTTTTTCATTAAAAATAGCATTGCTCAGTGAGAGCGTTGTACCTTCATTATTAAAATAATGCTGGACACGAAGAAAAATTGCTTCTGCATGAATAGGTCTAGCGATTGTTGCAATGTCAGCATCACTTAAATGCATACCAAAGTGTTGTTTCAATCCCACTTGAACCTGGCGAGCATGATGGCTACGCATGTTCTGGCATTTTTGTTGGTGCTTTTTAAGCGTGCTGATAAAACGATTGTCTAAATGTGAACGCTGTTCTTTTAGCGCGCTTAATTCTTTCTGAAGAGGGTCTTGTGGCGCTGTTTCTACGGTGCTAAAACGCATGCCCATATTATCTAACATGAATCCGCTATTGTTTTCTGTGGGTATTTGCTCAAAATACATCGGATCAGTGGATGGAAGTTCTGCTTCTTCTAACTTGAAATCAACGGCCCCACGTCTGCGACGACGTCGCTTAGAAAATCCACTAAAGAAGCGTCCAACATTGGCACGCTGAAATTGTTTTTTTGCTGCACGACGTTTTCGTACCTGCACACCGAGCATGGCTAATAACATTTTTTTCAAAATACTACCGGAACCTGTCATGGCTTTCTCAATATCGAAACGAGATACAGAAGCGCCAAACACCGTTTGCGCCCAATCTTGTAATGCGGGTTGTTTTCTAAATGCATGCCATGCATGACGTGCATCTTTTAATTGTTCAAGTGCATGTTTACGAGAGAAGAAATTGCTCATGATAAAACTCCTTTTTATACCCCAATCCTATACTGCTCAAACACTGGCAATATGAGTACTATTTGCTCAGGGGATGGTAAGTATAGACTATGGGTTTGATGTCAAAAGTGAGTTTAAATCATTCTTCTTTCGGCAATGTCTATAGTGGACTATGGACATTGCCGAGAGTTGATATCAATAGCGTCATTCAGAGGTAACAGGCGTAGCGCGCTGCGCTTCCAGGGCAGCGAGGCGTTGTTTCGCTACTGTGATCACGTCTCGCGGGATACCCGCCAGTTGTGCAACCTGCAGGCCGTAGCTTTTGTCTGCGGGACCATCGCTGACTGCATGCAAGAAAATAATGTGATCGCCTTGTTCCACCGCATTAAGATGTACATTGGCAACGGTCGAATGCGTGTTAGCAAGTTCGGTTAATTCAAAATAATGTGTGGCAAATAAAGTGTAAGCCTTTAATGTTTTCGCTAAATAGTCTGCGCATGCCCATGCCAAAGCTAAACCATCAAAGGTGCTGGTGCCGCGTCCCACTTCATCGAGCAAGACTAAACTGTTTTCTGTCGCATGATGTAAGATGTTCGCAGTCTCTGTCATTTCGACCATAAACGTGGAACGGCCACTGGCTAAATCATCGCTGGCACCAATGCGTGTGAAAATACGATCGACTGGACCAATCTTGGCATAACGTGCAGGTACAAAACAACCGGTGTGCGCTAACAAGGTAATTAAAGCGATTTGACGCATATAAGTGGATTTACCACCCATGTTGGGACCGGTAATGATGAGCATGCGACGTGCATCAGATAAGTCTATGTCGTTGGGAACAAAAGGTTCTGATTGATAATGTTCAACCACTAAATGTCTTCCCCCCTCAACATGAATGCCTGTTTCTTTGCTTAATGCCGGTTTTGTTAACTGCAGGGCATCGGCACGTTCAGCAAAGTTCACTAAAACATCTAAGTCGGCTAGCGCATATGCCATCGCTTGCAATGGTGCTAGGTGTTGATTGAGGGTTTCAATTAATTCTTCATAGAGTTGTTTTTCACGGGCAAGTGATAGCGCTTTGGCGGATAATACTTTTTCTTCAAAGGTTTTTAATTCTGGCGTGATGTAACGCTCGGCATTTTTTAGCGTTTGGCGACGAGTGTAATGCGTTGGTGCCTGTGCAGATTGGCCTTTTGAAATTTCAATAAAATAACCATGCACACGGTTATAACCCACTTTCAGCGTAGAAATACCCGTTTTTTCACGTTCTTCTTGCTCTAGCTTTACTAGGAATCCTTCAGAATGTTCGCTTAAGGCACGGTATTCATCGAGTTGCTCGTCAAACCCTGGTGCAATTACACCACCGTCGCGAATTAATACGGGGGGATTGTCGATGACAGCGCGCACCAATAAATCTTCGATCTCAGGAAATCCTTGGCAAGCTTGCTGAATTTGCTGCAACATGTCGGCATCTAAGCATTGTAATTGCTGAGATAAACCTGGTAACTGTTGCAAGGTCTGACGCAAACACAATAAATCTCGTGGTCGCGCTGATCGTAATGCAACACGTGCTAATACACGTTCCACATCGCCCATGGGTTTTAAATAGGTTTGCAAAGATTCCACATGATCACGACACTGTTGGACTGCTTGTTGACGCTGTGCAATATGGTCATGGCTGCGCAAAGGCTGATTTAACCAGCGATGTAATAAACGCGAGCCCATGGGGGTTTGTGTTTTATTGAGCACAGCCGCTAAGGTCATGGTTTTCTCGCCGCGTAAATTACGGGAAATTTCTAGATTTCGACGTGTATCCGTGTCCATTAAAATCGTGTCATCAAGCGGGTAGACTTTTAAGGTTTGAATATGCGGCAGGGCAGTGCGCTGTGTCGCTTGTGCGTATTTCAATAAACAACCTGCTGCGCTAATGCCTAGAGGATAAGCCTCACAGCCAAATCCGGCGAGATTACTAATGTTGAAATGTTGTGTCAGCACATCCGTCGCAGAAGATAAACCAAAATCATAGTTGGGACGTACGGTGATGTGTGCATCTGTTTTAAAGGGGCGTGACTCGGATTGCTCTCGTACCAACAATTCCGCTGGGTTCAATCGTAAAAGTTCACTGGATAAATTAGATAGCGCGCATTCAAATAATTGAAATCGTCCGCTGCTCATGTCGAGCATGGCAACACCGGCTTGTTGTTTTTGCGTGTGAACTGCGACGATTAAGTTGTCTTGTTGTGCATCGAGTAGTGCTTCATCGCTGACGGTGCCAGGTGTGATAATGCGTGTGACAGCACGTTCGACAGGTCCTTTAGAGGTGGCCGGATCGCCAATCTGATCGCAAATCGCAATGGACTCGCCAAGCTTCACTAGCTTTGCTAAATAATTTTCGACAGCATGATAGGGCACGCCAGCCATGGCGATAGGTTCGCCAGCGGATTGACCGCGCTTTGTCAGCGTTAAGTCGAGTAATTTTGCACCGCGTACAGCATCATCAAAAAACATTTCATAAAAATCACCCATGCGATATAGCAATAACATATCGGGGTGTTCGGCTTTGATGCGCAAATATTGCTGCATCATGGGGGTGTGTTTTGTCGTCATACGGCATTAAACCATTGCTGGATTCTAGGTTCAAGTTGCTGCTGTCATCTTGGTTCCACAGCTGTATCCCCAGCTTTACCGCTGTTACTTCCACAGCAGTCAGCTTGATTCCACCGCCGTCACCCCGGGCTTGACCCGTGGTCTCCATACGTTACTCTAGCGGACAGTAGGCGGAGGATAACAATGGATGCATTAACACATTTAGCGACCCAGCTGGGTGAGCGTTTGCAGGCAAAACAGCAGTGTTTAGCCCTGGCTGAATCCTGTACGGGTGGCTGGTTAGCCAAGGTGATCACCGACGTGCCGGGCAGCTCGGCTTGGTTTGAGCGAGGCTTGGTAACTTATAGCAATCAAGCTAAGCAGGATTTGTTAGGGGTGCCTACCGAAACGTTGGGAACACACGGCGCTGTCAGTGAGCAAACCGCACAGGCCATGGCAGCAGGTGTTCTAGCTAATACCCCCGTGGATATGGCGCTGGCCATCACCGGTATTGCAGGTCCAGATGGTGGCTCTGCGGATAAGCCTGTCGGTACGGTTTGGTTTGCTTGGGGTAAACGGGGTGGGGATGTTAAAACCAGCTGCCAGTATTTTTCGGGTGATCGAGAACAAATTCGTGCGCAAGCGGTAGCGTTTGCTTTAAAAAGTTTACATGGAGTAAGTGATGCCTAGTTCTAGTATTTCATATGTTCCTCTCACTGAAAGACCTATTTCTACAAATTACGATACAGTACTGACTTCGCTGCATCAGGCTGTTCAACAACACACGGGTGAATCTGCAGCGCAATTGCAGCGGGCATTAGATACCTTACAAGTTTTACTGGAAGGCGCGGATGCATGGCTAGCAATGCGTGAGGTTCGACCAGAAAATGATAGTGTCACAACGCGTTTGAAGAAACAGCTGATGATGACAGCTGCGCGCACAAAAAAGATGACGACAATCAAACAGCTTCGACAAACCGTGAATGAAAAACTGAATGGCCAAGAAGGATTGTTTGGTACTGATGCACTAGCATCTCCGCAACTTCCTGAGAAAGTGGACACGTGTGTGGCGATGATTTTGGCTATTTACAATAGTAAAAATATGGACATTGAATCTAAAGACAGTTGGCATTTACCTTTCTTTGGCCTGAAATATGCGAAACCCTTGGGCGCACAAAATTCTTTTGAAGAAATATTGGCTGCGGCTTACAAACAATTTGAGGAGCCTGAATCGTCTGGACCTAGCATCCATCTGTGATGCTATAGGTTTGCTTGTTCAATTGGTCTAGGTTTGCCGTTTTCATCGATGGCAACAAATACAAAAACTCCTTCAGCCACTTGTTCTTGTTGAAAAGATTCAAAACGTTTGACCCAAAGTTCTAGACGAATGTGCATGGACGTGCGGCCGATTTTTTCTAGCTCACCGAAGCACATCACGCAATCGCCGACTTGAACAGGTTTTTTAAAGATAACGGATTCAATGGCAACTGTTGTGGTGCGCCCTTTGCTGGTATGTCTAGATAGAATGGCAGCGCTAATATCCATTTGAGAAACTAGCCAGCCACCAAATATCTCACCGTTTACATTGCCGTCACGCGGCATGGCGATAGTTTGGCTGAGCAGTTCGCCGCGAGCTTGTTGATCGGACATGACAAAATACCTTTTGAGATTGTTGAGTTGTCAGTTTAGCATAAAAAAAGACGCCTAGAAGGCGCCTTTTTTACTGGATATATTTAACAGATTACTTTTTAATCTTCGTTTCTTTGTAATCCACATGCTTACGCAACTTAGGATTATATTTTTTTAAGATTAATTTACCGGCAGTACTTTCTTTGCATGCAGATTTAAGCACGGTGTAGAAATGTCCAGTACCTTCGGTGCAACGTAATTGGATTTTGAGATCCTTTTTCTTTTTGGATTTCTTCTTAACAGCCATGGTTTATACCTTCTCGCCGCGGGCAGCGATTTTTTGCAATACTGCATCGATGCCGAGTTTATCGATCAAGCGCAATCCTTTGGTGCTGACGCGCAACTTTACAAAACGTTTTAGCGATGGTGCCCAAACGCGATGCTTGTGTAAATTAGGGATGAAGCGACGACGCGTACGATTGCGCGCGTGCGACACGTTGTTACCCGTCATGGGACGTTTACCGGTAACCTGACAAACTTGTGACATGTTTTGCTCCTGAAAGCATTCATCTGAGAGCCGGCAACTTTACCAAACATATAGCTTCCATGCAAGTTGTTTGTACCCATATATTTTCAGCCAAATCGCACAGTTTGACCAATGGTCGGGTCGTTTGCTGTTTGCTAGAGTACCCGCTGAAGTTTTAATTATTTTTCTTTTAAAATCAAGGGGTTAAGTATGAGTTCTGCACCGAAAGCGCGCGTCAATATTGCGTTGAATTTAGAGACCCATGGCGCGAAATCTGAAACACAATTGCCACTAAAATTACTGGTGCTCGGACAGTTCTCGGGCAAAACATCGAATCAGCGTGTCTCTACTCGGACAAGACATCGTATCAATGTCCATAATCTGAACGATACCTTACGGCAATTAGCACCTAGCCTTTCTTTGGGGGGTGCTTTGTCGTTCAAATCGATGGCAGATTTTTCGCCGGCGGGTGTGGTGCGACAAGTGCCAGCTTTGCAACGTTTATTGGCGATGCGAGATTTGCTGCGTGAACTAAAAGCGAATCTTAGCGATAACCCAGATTTGCGTCGTTGTTTAACGCGTTTGTGTCAAGAAAGCGACAGTTTATCTGCACTCAAAGATCAATTGCCGCAATTAGCGCCTATCAAGGAGGTACAGGGATGACAACGGTTTATCAAGAATTATGTGAGGTTGCGAATGTTGCACCTATGACGGATGTGTTGGATTGGCAACAGTTTTCTGATCCGACAAGTATGGCAGACAGTTCACGTGATGCGCGTTTAGCTGCTGCGGTGCGTGTTCTTGTGGATAGTTTGCCTGCGAAGGTACATGTTCAACGTGTCGATCGGGTGCTGATTGATTATCTTATTCAGCAATTAGATTCGCGTTTGAAAACGGGCTTAGATGCCATTTTGCATGCGCCTGAGTTTCAGGATTTAGAGTCGCGATGGCGAGGATTGCAACATTTATTAAAGGCGATGGATGGAGGAACGGCAACACAAGTTGATTTGCTGGATGTTGATAAAATTGCTTTGCAAGATGATTTTATAGAGTCGCAAGCGTTACATTTTTCCGGCTTATATCAGCATATTTACGTGGATGAGTATGATACGCCGGGTGGCGAGCCGTATAGTGCGATGATTACAGATTTTTCTTTCTCTGCAGAGACAAAAGAGTTAGATTTATTGCAGTCCATGGGACAAGTCGCTGCCAGTGCGCACTGTCCTTTGATTGCTAATGTGGATCAAGCGTTTTTCGGGAAAGAGAATTTGGCCGATGTATTTGGTATTGATTGTTTAGACACGCATTTTGAGCAAGCACGTTATGTGCCTTGGCATCAGTTCAGAGAAACTGAATGGTCGCGTTATGTGGGCTTAACCTTTCCTAAATTTTTGATCCGATTACCGTATGGCCAGCAGAATCCAGTGCGAGAATTTTATTACGAAGAAACAGTCAAGCATGCGATGAAAGATTATTGTTGGGGGGCTGCGAGTTTCTCTTTTGCGGCCAACATGGTGACCTGTTTTCAGCAAGAAGGATGGACGGTAAATATTCGTGGTCCAGCGTCGGGTGGTAAAGTAGATAATTTACCCTTGCATTTTGATCAGGGTTTTGAGGATTATCCGAAAGTCCCGACCCAGGCATTAATTTCTGAAACGAAAGAGCTTAGTTTGGCCAACTTGGGTTTGATTCCACTGAGTTATTATAAGCACACGAATCAGGCCTGCTTTTTTTCAGCAAATTCTGCGCAGCGCCCAAAGATATTTAATGATGAAAAAGCCATGGCCAATAGCCGTATCAATGCACGATTACCCTATATTTTCTTGAGTTCTCGCATTGCACATTATTTGAAAGTCCTTCAGCGTGAAACGATTGGCAGTTATCATAGCCGCATGGATTTAGAAAATAAATTGAATACTTGGTTGCAGAGTTTAATCACGAAAATGCCGCATCCAGATCTGCAGGTGATGGCAAGTCATCCATTAAAAGAAGGGCAGGTGGAGGTGTTGTCGGTTGAAGATAATCCCGGGTTTTATCGGGTGAATTTACACATGACACCGCATTTCCAAGTAGAAGGGATGGATGTACAGTTATCGTTGGTATCGCAGTTACCGGCGGGCGAGACTTAAGCTGTTATGACAAGAGATGCTGTCATCCCGCACTTGATGCGGGATCTGCTGCTGGCCACCGCTGTCATCCCGCACTTGATTCGGGATCTCCTGCTGGCCACCGCTGTCATCCCGCACTTGATGCGGGATCTCCATCAGCCTCTAGTGTACTTTGTAGAAGCCAAAGCTAAGAAGGACGTTTTCCTACAGGCGTTCTTGATGTAGGTGTTAGTTTGTTATCTGAAGAAGCTGGAGTATGAACCGGTGTATGGCCGGCATTAACATCGCCAAGTACTTGGCCTAGGCCAGGTGTCTTGGGTTCTTTACCTGCAGCGACTTGTGCTGCTTCTAATTCTTGTTGAAAACCTGGGCGTCTGGGGTCGATCTTTTCTTCGCTTTCGCCGGTGACAGCAGACACTAAGCGACGCCAAAAATCTTGAATACCTTGCAGCAAGCGGGATTTTGTTGTGACACCGAGTCGGCTTAGCATTTGTGTGGTATTTAAGGGCATGAAGCTATTCACTTTCTCTGAGAATGGCTTTCAGTCTAGCATAAAAACCGGGATAATGAAGAGATGAAGTTCCTAAAAATTGCCATTCATAAACCATTTCGACAAGCTTTTGATTACTTGCCACCGGCCGGCTGTGATCCCACGCAGCTGCAACCCGGGGTGCGTGTTGAAGTGCCCTTTGGTCGCCAAACCTTGGTGGGTATGTTGCTGCGTGTGACAGATAGCTGCGATGTGCCTGCCGATAAGTTAAAAGCAGCTATTACCATCTTAGATGAGGTCCCCATGTTGCCGCCAGCATTATTTAAGTTGGCATGCTGGGCCAGTGATTATTATCAGCATCCCATTGGCGAAGTGCTATTAGGCATTTTACCCAAAGCTTTGCGACAGGGTAAGCCTGAATCTTTATCTGCAGAAAAGTGCTGGTATGTCACCTCTGACGGCTGGAAAATGTCACTGGCAGAATTAACACGCGCACCCAAACAAGCACAAGCGCTGCGTGTGTTGCGTGAACATAAAAATGGTCTGTCAGAACAGGCTATGAAAATACATGAAATACAAACCGCAACGCTGAAAGCGCTGGAGAATAAAACCTTAGTGCGTTGTGAAGAGCGCTGGCCTATACAAGAAGCGACGGTCGCAAACCCAAATAATCTAGCGCTGAATGATGAACAATTAAAAGCAGTGAATGCGATCACCTCAGTGGGGCAGCAGTTTAAAACATTTTTGTTGGATGGTGTAACTGGTAGTGGAAAAACAGAAGTCTATTTCGAAGCAATTGATAAAAAACTCAAACAGCAACAACAAGTGATGGTGTTAGTGCCAGAGATCAGCTTAACACCACAATCCTTGCAACGATTTCAACAACGATTTTCTGCACGCATTGCGACCTTACATTCTGGTATGACCGATAGTGCACGTTTAACCGTATGGAGTGCAGCAAAGCGTGGGAAAATTGATATTCTTATTGGGACACGTTCAGCCGTTTTCACGCCGCTACCCAACTTAGGTCTGATTATTATTGATGAATCGCATGATACGTCTTTCAAACAGCATGAAGGGTTTCGTTATCATGCACGTGATGTTGCTATTTTCCGTGCACAGTCGGCGAACATGCCGATTGTGTTGGGCTCAGCAACACCGTCTTTAGAAAGTTTATATAATGTTGCAGAAGATCGTTTTCAGCATTTGCATTTAACAGAACGTGCGGGTGTGGCCAATCCACCCGCGTGGCATGTCATTAACTGTCAGCAAGACAGGCCAGAAGATGGTTTAACGCAGACTTTAATTGAACGAATGAAAACACATTTGGCGGCTGGCAATCAAGTATTGTTGTTTTTAAATCGGCGGGGATTTGCCCCTGTTCTGCATTGTCATGATTGTGGTTGGTCATCGCAATGTAAGCATTGTGATGTCAACATGACATTGCATCAGCGACCCAGAAAATTATGTTGTCATCATTGTGGTGCATTGCAACCGGTTCCATCAGATTGTCCAACGTGTCACTCGCCGAATGTGATACCGAAAGGGGTCGGCACGGAGCAATTGGCAGATGTCGCGCAACGCCTTTTCCCTGAATATTCTGTCACGCGCATTGATCGTGATACCACGAAAAAACGCGGAGAATTACAGCGTTTAGTGGATGAAATCCATGCGGGCAAGCGACAAATTTTAATTGGCACACAGATGTTAGCGAAGGGACATCATTTTCCAAAATTAACCTTGGTAGGGGTGTTACAAGCAGATGCAGGTTTGTTTAGCAGTGATTTCCGTGGCAGCGAACGTTTAGGGCAATTACTGATGCAGGTAGCTGGACGTGCAGGGCGCGGCGAACAAGCGGGTGAAGTGTTAATTCAGACCTATCATCCTGAACATCCCTTGCTGCAATCATTGATTAAAAATGGTTATCCGACCTTTGCACAAAGTTTGTTGCAAGAGAGAGAATTAGCTGGCTTACCACCGTATTGTTATCACGCGGTGTTACAAGCAGAAGCGAAAGATCCACAAACTCCTTTTGATTTTCTACAGTCTGCGAAGCATTGTCCGCATGAGGCGTTGCAATTGCTTGGACCTGTACCTGCCGTGATTGCCCGTAAAGCGGGACATTATCGTGCCCATTTGTTAGTGCAGGCAAAGACTCGTCGTGAACTTATGCAGCAATTACCGACCTGGTTGCATCAATTGCTTGGTTTGCCGCAAGAAAAGAAAGTCCGCTGGAAATTGGATGTCGATCCGATGGATGGTTTGTAGGCTTACTTCACCACACGCAAATGCGGTTTGCCTTTGGGTTTTTTGCCAGCGGTCGGTGATTGAGGTGGTGGCGCATTGCCACCAGGACCCTCAGGAGGCGGTGCGCCGCCGCCATCTGATTCTTCGTCTTCAGGGAAAACCATGCCGCGGCCATTTTCTTTGGCATAGATTGCAATAACCGCTTGGGTTGGTGCGTAAATGGCATTTAAGCGACCTGAGAAGCGTGCCTTGAACTCAACTGCTTCATTAGAAATATGTAGGGCGCTGACAGCCAGATCAGAAATATTTAATACGATACGACCATCTTCCACATGTTGTGGGGGGACGTGCACATGTTCGTGATTCGCATCAATAACGAGATAGGGCGTGCAGTCGTTATCCATAATCCATTCATAAAATGCACGGATCAGATAAGGACGCGTGGGGGTCATTTGCACCTCAGACATACAACGGTTCCTGAATTTCACGCTCAGTTTCTGTGAGGCTAGCTTGGAAGGCTTCGCGCTCAAAGACACGCTCAGCGTAATCCATAATAGGCTTAGCTTTTGCTGGGAGTTCGATACCGTATTCGGGTAAACGCCACAACAATGCTGAGATGCAGCAATCAACCATGGTGTATTCTTCGCTCAGGAAGAAAGGCTTTTCAGCAAAGACAGGCGCGATAGCAACCAAACTTTCTGTTAAGCGATCACGTGACTGCGCGTCATTTTTTTCTAAGATATTTCTTGCCAAGGAATACCAGTCGCGTTCGATACGATGAATCATCAAGCGGTTCTTGGCGCGCATGACAGGGTAGACGGGTAATAACGGTGGGTGTGGAAAACGCTCGTCGAGGTATTCCATAATGACGTTGGCTTGATACAAAACCAAATCGCGGTCTAATAACATGGGTAAGGTTTGGTAGGGATTTAATTCTAACACTTCGCGTGGCATTTCATCGCGAGTTACTTCGGTGATGTCGACATTCACCCCTTTCTCTGCAACGACGATGCGAACACGGTGTGACTCAATGTCATTCACGTCACAGAAAAGAGTCATGGTCGCGCGTTTGTGGGCAATGTTGGACATAAGGAACCTCGGTCGTTTATTCGGTGGCTAAGCCGGGCATTGTAGCACAAAAAAACGCCCCTGTGTTGTTTGGGGCTGGTATCACCTTGTTTTAAAAGAGAAAAAAAGATTTTAGGGTATAAAAAAGCCCACGGAAAGTGGGCTTTTTTGCAATATTTTGCTGATTAACGCTTGGAGAATTGTGGTCTGCGACGTGCGCCGTGTAAACCCACTTTTTTCCGTTCCACTTGGCGAGAATCACGCGTTAGATGGCCCGCTTTACGTAAGACAGCGCGTAGGCCCATTGCCGCTTCGCCGTCTTCTTCGTCATACTGCACTAATGCACGTGCGATACCGTGACGGATTGAACCCGCTTGACCACTAATACCACCACCTTTGACGGTGACTAAGACATCGAAACGATCATGTAGTTTCGTTGCTTCGAGTGGCTGACGCACGATCATGCGAGCAGTCTCACGACCGAAGTATTCATCTAAAGGTTTGCCGTTAACAATGATGTCACCTGCACCTTTACGAAGGAAAACACGTGCAGTTGAAGTCTTACGACGACCAGTACCGGTGTTTTGTTTAATTGCGCGTTTTGCTTTTGCCATGAAGAACGACCCTGTGTTAAATATCTAGTGTTTGAGGTTCCTGTGCTTGGTGAGGATGATCAACACCAGCATAGACCTTGAGTTTACGGAACATTTGGCGACCCAATGGACCACGTGGCAACATGCCTTTAATTGCGCGTTCTAGTGCGCGAGTAGGATGTGCTGCTTGTAGCTTTTCAAATGTTGTTGATTTGATACCACCGACGTAACCCGTGTGATGATAGTAAATTTTATCTTGCGCTTTTTTCCCGGTAACCCCGACTTTATCAGCATTGATAACGATGATGTAGTCACCAGTATCTACGTGTGGTGTGAAGGTAGGCTTATGCTTACCACGTAAGCGGTGCGCAATCTGCGCAGCAAGGCGACCTAAGGTCTTGCCATTGGCATCGACCAAGAACCAATCGCGGCGTACATTTTGGTTATTTGCACTGACAGTCATTTTCATTCAAATCTACTCCAAATGGGCGGTTCACCCGGTTAAGGGCGGCGATTCTACGTGAAAAACCACCCACGTGCAAGCGAGTTAACCGGTTTCAGCGCCTGGCTTTTCCTGGCGGTGCCTTTGCTCTAATGTTACTCATATTTTATCAGAAGCTCAGCATTATGTGCTGCTTGGACGGCTTATTTAAGGGTTCATGTTTAGTATGGCTCATTGGTTGTGGAATGGTTTTTTGTTATAATTGATCGTTAGTGTATTGTTTTTGAGGGGTGGTGGCTATCTATTTGTTTGGCTTGTGTTATACTTGTTATACATGTATTACACAAGGTGGATTAAAATGTTAGCACTTAGATTACCTGATGAACTTGAAGCTGAGTTGAATCGTGTTGCAAAGGAAACGCGTCGCTCCAAAAGTTACTATGTTCGAGAAGCACTGAAAGCTTATTTGGAAGATAGGCGAGATTATCTTGATGCAGTTGCTGCACTTGAAAAAGCTGGGCCTACTTATTCATTAAAAGAAATGGAGAAACGACTTGGCTTGGACGATTGAAGTTAATCACACCGCGGATAAAGATCTCAAAAAATTAGATAAAACAGCGAGACAACAGGTTTTAAAATATTTAAATGAGAAAGTTGCACCGATCCTCGCAAATTCGGAAAACCATTGAAGGGGAAACATACTGGCCTGTGGCGATATCGTTCGTGTGATTTTCAGATTTTAACGAAAATAATCGATAAAAAAGTACTGGTTCTTGTGGTAAAAGTGGATCATAGAAGTCGAGTTTATCGCTGAATTTAAACGATGAGGTTATCAATCTGCAAATCTTTCACGAGCGTATCGTTCAGCAGATGTTCCTCTATAATCCGATCAATATCGGCCTGAGAATGATAGGTATACCACACGCCTTCGGGATAAATGACAAGTGCTGGGCCGATGGCGCAATGGCCTAGGCAGCCTGCAGTGTTTATACGGATCCCACCAGCTTTATCCAAGTCCAAGTCTTTCATGCGTTGTCGCGCGTAAGCACGCAAATCAGCAGCACCCGCTTGAGCACAACATTTCCGACCACCGTCTTTTTGATTCGTGCAGAAAAACACATGCTTCTTATAAGTCATCACGATTCTCTGCAATTTGTAGGGTATTTTGCAACAAACTGGCGACAGTCATGGGTCCAACGCCACCTGGGACGGGGGTGATGTATGCTGCGCGTGTGGCAGCAACGTCAAATGGTACATCTCCGGAAATACTTCCATCATCCAGACGATTAATACCAACATCCAATACAATAGCGCCGAGTTTAATCCAGTTAGCATCGATCACGTTCGGATTACCGATGGCTGCGACCAAAATATCGGCTTGTTGAATATGATGCGCGAGATCAGCTGTCCCGCGATGACAAAATGTGACCGTGACATCTGCGAGTAACAGTTCTAATCCCATGGGGCGGCCCACAATGCTGGAAGTGCCGACCACCACGGCGTGCAATCCTTTTAATTCGACAGGCAGGGTTGCCAATAACTGCATCATGCCTTTTGGGGTGCAGGGGCGTAACAGAGGGCGACGCTGCGCGAGGCGGCCGAGGTTATACGGATGAAAGCCATCAACATCTTTGATGGGATCGATTTGCTCGATGATATGTGCCTGATCGATATGGTTGGGTAAGGGGAGTTGCACTAAAATACCATCAACTTCATCGTCCTGATTGAGTGCATGAATTTGTGTAATTAAGGTCGCTTCGTCGATATCCGCAGGATAATGGATATCGCGCGCATGCATACCAATTTCTGTACAGGCTTCTCGCTTGCGCGTCACGTAAATATGCGAAGCAGGATCATTACCCACTAAAACCACGGCGAGCGTCGGTACACGCTTGCCCGCATCGATTCGGGCCTGGATTTGTTCAGATAATTGCTGCTTGCATTGTTTCGCGAGAGATTTTCCGTCAATAAGTGTTGTGAAAATAGACTCCTGGGCAGGGTGACAAAGGTTTGAAGTATAGGTAATTTCTGGGTGATTGACTAGCCGGGGACGCCCGGGTATCATGCTTCGCTTGATCGGGGTATAGCGCAGCCTGGTAGCGCGCCTGCTTTGGGAGCAGGATGTCGGGGGTTCGAATCCCTCTACCCCGATACTATTGTGTCACGAACGAGCGCCCGTAGCTCATCTGGATAGAGCATCGGCCTTCTAAGCCGAGGGTAGCAGGTTCGAGTCCTGCCGGGCGTACCATTCCCGGTGGTATCGTGAGTCTTATTGTGGTGAGCGTAGCTCAGTTGGTAGAGCGCTGGATTGTGATTCCAGTGGTCGTGGGTTCGAGCCCCATCGTTCACCCCATTTTCTTTTTTCTCCCGCTTATAACCGGTATGATGCTTTTTGCATCGCAAATCCGGTGTGCACACCGAAAAAACATTGAAAATCCTGCGTAAGCACCGGATATTCATTGAAAATCCGGTATAGGATATCGTTGGATACAAAAAAGAGATGAAAAATAAGGTAATTTATTATGCAGGTTCAAGCTTTAAACCGCTGCGATTGGTGTACCGATAACCCGTTGTACATGGCATACCACGATCAAGCGTGGGGGGTGCCGGTGCATGATGATCGGGTATTATTTGAATTCCTCATTTTAGAGTCGATGCAAGCAGGATTGAATTGGCTAACCATTTTAAAAAAGCGTGACAATTTTCGCCGTGCGTTTGCAAATTTTGATCCGGAAAAAGTGGCATGTTTTACCGATAAAGATCAACAAGATTTAATGCAAGATGCGGGCATCATTCGAAACCGTTTAAAAATAGAAAGTGCGATTAACAATGCTAAACAATTTTTAGTTATGCAAACGGAGTACGGCAGCTTCTCTAAATTTTTGTGGGATTTTGTTGGGGGAAAACCTATTCAAAACCACTATAAGCAACATGCCGACATCCCAGCAAAAACTGAGTTATCAGACAAGCTTAGCAAAACACTCAAAAAACACGGATTCCGTTTTGTGGGCAGCACCATTTGTTATGCTTACATGCAAGCGGTCGGCTTAGTGAACGATCATCTGACTACGTGTCATTGCTATAACGTTGCTGCAAGTAGTGAAAAATAGCCCGTAAGCCTTGTGCTTCACCGCCTTTAGGGCGACCCGGTAGTGCTTGGCTGTTCCACGCCATTAAATCTAGGTGTACCCAATCGACCTTGGGATCAATAAAATGTTCTAAGAATAAGGCTGCTGCAATAGCACCGCCATAGGGCGTGTTAGTCATATTATTCAAATCAGCAATCGGTGATTTGAGCAAGGTTTTGTAAGGTTGATACAAGGGCAGCTGCCAAATCGGATCTTGTACGTCGTTCCCCGCTTGGATAATATCGCGAGCGAGTTCATCACGATTAGTAAACAAACCCACGATGTCTGTGCCCATGGCAACGCGACAAGCGCCGGTGAGTGTTGCAAAGTCGATGACTAATTCAGGTTTGTCTTCACTCGCAAGCGTTAAGGCATCAGCTAAAATTAAACGTCCTTCTGCATCCGTATTACCTATTTCCACAGTGAGACCTTTACGTGTGTCGATGATATCGCTAGGACGGAAACTGCTACCTGAGACGGAATTTTCAACCGCAGGAACAATGGTGCGCAAACGAACGGGCAGTTTTTCCTGCATGATCCATTGTGATAGTGCTAAGGCATGGGCTGCACCGCCCATGTCTTTTTTCATGGTGAGCATGCCGCTTGCAGGTTTAATATCTAAGCCGCCGGTGTCAAAGCAGACCCCTTTACCAATAATCGTGAGACGAGGATGTGTGTTTTTACCCCATTCTAGATCGATCATGCGAGGTGCGTTTTCACTGCCTTTACCAACAGCATGCACGGCGGGAAATTGTGTTTTTAATGTGGTGCCAGAAATGGTGCGTGTTGCAGTTCTACAAATGAAGGCAATATCTTTTGCTTTTTTTGCAAGTTTTTCTGGGGTTAAATCGGCAGCGGGGGTGTTAATTAAATCACGTGTCATGGTTAGGGCACTGTTAAAATACTCTAATGGTTTTTCTTTCATGTTAGCGGGCAACACCAATGTTGCTGGTGTTTTTTCAGCTTTTTTGTAGTTTGTAAATTGATAAGCGCCCATTAACCATGCAACACATGCGAGATCTGCTCTATCAACATTTTCTTCTAGATAATAGGTTTGTGTCGGCAATACTGTTGGCAGATGGCCAAAGGAAGGGATCATGTTCTCAGTATCGTATACGACAATCACAAAACGTAAGTAGCCTTCTTCATCGTGTATTAATTGGTATGCACCGGCTTTGGGTTGAAAATCAGTGGTGATCAATTGATTTTTAACAATGCTAGGCTGAGGATGTAACCAGTTTTTCCATTCAGTGATTTTTACCGCGTGTATTGGAACGGCATCTTGTGTTTTCTTGCTAGTTATGAACATGGTTGTGTTTCTCTTTGTGGAATTTTTTCAATGAGTTCGGGGACTAAGGTAAACAAGTCACCGACAATACCGTAGTCAGCAACTTGGAAAATAGGTGCATCTGGATCTTTATTAATAGCGACAATCACTTGACTGTCTTTCATGCCAGCGATGTGTTGAATGGCGCCGGAGATCCCAATGGCAAAATAGAGTTTTGGTGCAACAATCTTTCCTGTTTGGCCAACCTGATAATCGTTAGGTACAAACCCTGCATCGACGACAGCACGTGTTGCACCGACGGCCGCCCCAAGTTTATCCGCGAGTGTATTCAGTAAGCTGAAGTTTTCTGCATTCTGCAAACCGCGTCCACCAGATACCACAATGTCTGCTGCACCTAGATCGGGTCGTTCTGATTCGGCGTGTTGTTCTTCAACGAAGGCGATCTTGTCGGTGAAAGCAGGGGAGGAAAGTGTTTCTATGGGCGCGGCGGCTTGCTCTGTGCAAGCGGCGAATGCCGTAGGGCGTATGCTCATGACGCGTAGCTCATCGTCGGTTTTGAACGTTGCGATAACATTACCGGCATAAATAGGACGCTGAACGGTATGAGTATCGATAATTTGAGTGACGTCAGAGAGTTGAGCGACATCACACAATGCGGCAATACGCGGCAAACAGTTTTTACCAAAGGTTGTTGCTGGTGCGAGAATCGCAGAAAAATCGGATGCAACGGACATGACGATAGCCGCGATATCTTCTGCTAACGGATGCTGTAATCGAGCATCTTGACATAGCAGGACTTGTGAAACGCCATCACATTGGGCGGCTTGCTCTGCTGCTGCGTCACATTCGTGTCCAGCCACCAATACAGTAATGGGTTGCTGTAAGGCTTTTGCTGCAGTAATCGTTGCATGTGTGGCAGGATGTAATGCTTGTTGCTTATGTTCAGCTATCACTAGGGTTGTCATAAATGCGCCTTTAATTTTTCGATTAGGGTGTCAACATTGTCGACTAAAATACCTGCCGCGCGTGTTGGTGGTAGTGCTACTTGTTGTAATTTGTTATGTGTTTTTAACGGTAAATTTAACGATTCTAATGGTGTTGTTTGAAAAGGTTTACTTTTCGCTTTCATGATATTGGGTAAGGACGCAAAGCGTGGTTCGTTTAAACGTAAGTCGGTGGTTAGCACGGCAGGCAGTGTGCAACGTAAGGTTTGTAAGCCACCGTCAACTTCACGTGTGACGGTGAGGTGCTCGTTTTCTAGCGTGCATGCGGATGCGAATGTTGCTTGTGGCCAGTCTAATAGTGCTGCCAGCATTTGTCCGGTTTGATTATTATCGCCATCAATGGATTGTTTGCCTAAGAAAACCAATTGCGGTTTTTCTTGGTCCACGAGGTGTTTAAGGATTTTGGCAATGTTTAGTGGTTCCCAGCTTTGATCGGTTTCGATGAGTTCGGCGCGATCCGCACCCATGGCCAATGCCGCACGTAAGGTTTCTTGGGTGTGACCAGGGCCGATAGAAACCACGATGACTTCACTGGCAATCCCTTTTTCTTTTAAGCGTAGGGCCTCTTCGACAGCAATTTCATCGAAAGGGTTCATGGCGAGCTTGAGATTGGCCAAATCAACATCAGACTGATCGGTTTTTACTCGAACTCGTAACTTGTGGTCTAGCACACGTTTGACGGCGACAAGGATTTTCATGATACCGGGGTTCTCCATTTCGATATCAGGGTAGTTTGCAGGGATTTTTCTCGGGGGTCAAGATGAGATTCTTTCGTGATTTTATTTTATAAATGTTAGAATTCTGAGCGTTTACTTTCTTGTGAAGGTGCGATTCGGGGTATTCAACAAAAACCGTCGGCGGCAGGGATAGCCGCCGTCGAGCTCCAGGGATGGATTTATGCGTGTTTTTGTTGAATATCGCGGATTGCAGCATCACCATACATCAATGAGATAATTCAAAATGAAAATAATGGGTCCTGTGACAGAACAAGCGGTTGAAAAAATAAAAAGCCTGTGGGATACCTTGGTAGCTGATCCAAGAAATAAGCGACGCGCGCGATTATTGGGTTGCTATGCGGCTTGTGCATCAGAAAATGAAAAGAAAGAACCGCCTTACTGGACCAAAGCGATGCTGGTGAATCTCATTCTTGCTCTGCTTCTTGGTGGAGTAGCGGGTGGTGTTGGTTTTTCTAGTGCTGCTGGTGCGGTCATGGGTGCGGCGCTTGGTGAGGTGCTTGCATTTACATTGCCTTGGCCATTGGCCACAGCAATGTGTTTGCCTGTGCCCATGTTGTTGATCTACCTTGGCGCGGCCTTATGGGACGGCCTCTGCTGTTATCAACGACGTGACTATGATTATATTTCTGATGATGCTGAACTTCGGGTTGTTGTTGCTAAACCCTTGAGCGCAGACCCTTGTTCAAGGCATGCTAGAGCGCGCCCATATGATGATGACCAATTTGGCTGGAGCTTATTAGCCACTGATCCGCCACAGAAAGATACTGCTGTGATTACAGTTCAATCTCAAAATGAAGCTAGTATGTCTACACGAACATACGGCGCAATGAATACTTAAACTAAAAGGATGCAAGGATAGCAATGACACGAGAAAGCATGGAATTTGATGTGGTGATTGTCGGGGCAGGCCCCGCGGGGCTATCTGCTGCAATTCGTTTAGCACAACTGAACCAACAACATGAACAATCATTTTCAATTTGCGTGATTGAAAAAGGCGCGGAGGTGGGCGCCCATATCTTATCAGGTTGCGTGTTAGAGCCGCGTGCATTGAATGCCTTGCTGCCGAATTGGCGTGAATTAGATTCGCCCATTAAGACGGCGGTGACAGAAGACCGTTTTTATTTTCTCACCGAAAAGAAAGCGTTTCGATTGCCCACCCCAAAACCCATGCAAAACCACGGTAATTACCTTGTCAGCCTTAGCCAAGTGTGTCGTTGGCTGGCACAACAAGCAGAAGCGCTTGGCGTGAATATTTTTCCAGGGTTTGCGGCAACACAATTGTTAACGGAAGAAGGGTGCATTGTTGGTGTGGGCACCGGTGATATGGGCGTTAGTAAAGAGGGTGAGAAAACAGAAAATTACCAGCCCGGTATTGATTTGCGTGCAAAACAAGTGTTGTTTGCTGAAGGCTGTCGTGGTTTGTTAACAGAGCAAGTGATTAAACAATTTAACTTACGTGAAAAGGCCGATCCGCAAACCTATGGCCTAGGAATAAAAGAAGTGTGGCGTGTTGATGCCGGGCAACATCAACCAGGCAACGTGGTGCACACAGTGGGGTGGCCATTAGATAGCAAAACGTATGGCGGCTCATTTTTATATCACATGGATAATCAACGCGTTGCGGTAGGTTTTGTCACTGGGCTGGATTATAAAAACCCTTACTTGAGCCCCTTTGAAGAAATGCAACGTCTTAAGTTGCACCCTCATTTTCGCCCTATTTTTGAAGGGGGGGAGCGTATTGCCTACGGTGCGCGTGCTTTAAATGAAGGGGGATTTCAATCTATTCCTAAGTTAAGTTTCCCGGGTGGGCTGATTGTTGGTTGTGGTGCGGGTTTTTTAAATGTGGCAAAAATAAAAGGCACACATACGGCAATGCAGTCGGGGATGTTCGCGGCAGAAGCCACATTTTCTACCTTACAAGATAAACAGGCTGATTTTGATCAGGTCATGAAAAATAGTTGGGTGACTAAAGAATTAAAACAAGTGAAAAACATCCGCCCAGCATTTAAGTGGGGATTGGGTTTTGGTTTGTGTTATGCGGCCTTAGATTCATACCTTTTTCGTGGTTATGCCCCATGGACTTGGCATCATCATGCTGATCATCAATCCTTGAAAACGGCAGAAAAATCTCAGCGTATTCATTATCCTAAGCCCGATGGAAAGATTACGTTTGATCGTTTGTCTTCGGTGTTTTTGTCTGGCACGCATCACCAAGAAAACCAGCCTGTGCATTTGCAATTACATGATGCAGCGCTGGCATTGTCCGTGAATTACTTGACCTATGCTTCACCAGAAACGCGCTATTGTCCTGCCGGTGTCTATGAAATACTTGAAGAGAATGGGGTGCCCCGTCTACAGATTAATGCAGCCAATTGTTTACATTGCAAAACTTGTGATATTAAAGATCCCAAGCAAAACATTTATTGGGCTTCGCCAGAAGGTGGCGGTGGACCCAACTATACTGAGTTGTAGGGTATAAACCCGGGTTTCTTACCGTTGTTTGTGGCCGTTATTGCGACTACCATGCCTTTTTCGTTGCTACCATTAAGATTTATATATGGAAGTTGCCTACCTAGCGTCCTCAGCAGGATTTTCCACGCAAATGGATCTTACTCCGCGTCCCATGTTCATGGTTGATGATAAGGGACATATTGTTCATGCCAATCAGAAAGCGCAGAAAGATATTTTGACTTGTTTCTCTTGTTCGTTACAGCGCGCCGAGCCATTTTTTCAACTATTTACCCTCACGCCAGCGATTATTTCGCCAGAAAACTGGTTGAAAGAATTGAGTGTGGGCTGTGGAAGCACAACGTATCAGTTAGCGTGTGAATTGTATGGTGCGTGTTATTTTGAACTGGATGTGCTGCCAAATATTGAAGAAGGTTTACACCTTGTTGTTTTCATCGATGTGACACGCTACAAGCAAGTTGAGCTGGACCTAGAAGCAGAACGGAAACGGAGTTATGCCGCATTCGAGAATGCACCAAACCCTACCTGGACGGCAGATTATTCTGAAGTGAAACAGCTAATTGATGCTGCTTTACCAAAGGGTTTAAGCAATGTGGCTGAAGAAATTATTGCTCGGCCTGACTTGCTACAGGCATGTGCGAAAGCTGTTAAGGTAACAGATGTGAATCAAGCCGCCTTATCGTATTCACAGTTAGAATCAAAGCAAGCGGTGATCAACAATACATTGAAGTTTTTTAATGGACATGTTCAGGAAAAATTTTCGGTACTGTTGGCAGCGGTTTACAATAAAGAGCGATATGCGGAAGTTGAGGTTGAGTTACCAAATTTGCGTGATGGCGCCTCAAAAAATGTTTTGCTTTGTTGGGCTGTCTCACCTGACTCTGAAGATACATTGAAACATGTGACTGTGTGTGGAGTGAATATTTCTACGGCTAAAGCGGCACAGAAATCCTTACAACATGAAGTGAATAAACGTACAAATGAGTTAACGCAACGTAATCAGCAATTACAAAAAGAAATCCAAGAACGAGAAACGATAGAGACGGATCTTCGTGCCAGTGAAGAACGATTTCGTGTGTTGGCTGAAGTCATACCCGTTGGTATATTCCAGAATAATGGCAAAGGAGAAACATTTTATTTTAATGAATCTTTGCGAGGAATGCTGGATCTGCCGTCAGCATTGATTCCGCGAGCAGAGTGGGAGCCGATGTTGCATCCAGAGGACAGAGAGAGGGTAGTGAACATTTGGGACCATTTTTTGGCGAATGAAGTAGTTTTCAACGATGACTATCGTTTTGTTAGGGCTGATGGGAAGGTTGTTTGGGTGAATGGTCGCGCTGTTGTTGAACGGGATGAAACAGGAGGGCCGGGTTTGGTGACAGGTTCATTGACAGATATTACTGAACTGATGGAAACCCAAGAACAGCTTCGTATGAGTCAACAACAAATTGCACAAATGAACCGCGCGACGATCATTGGAGAGATTGGTTCTGGGATCGCGCATGAGTTGAGTCAACCACTTACTGCTATTATTACATACAGCGGGGGATGTTTAGCGCGATTAGAGCAAGCGAAGGTTGATCCCGCTGTGATAGACGTGTGTAGAAAAGTGATGTGCCAAGCCGAACGTGCAGGCGCGATATTACAGAGTTTGAAGAATTTCTTGCGGAAAAGGGCGTGTGATAAAAAATCAGAGAATCTGAATGAGGTTGTTTGTAAAGTGAGTGAGTTGGCGAAAGTGGAATTACGCTATGATAAAATGGATCTTGTGCTTTCTTTACAACCTACTTTACCAAAAGTGCAGGTTGATCGTGTGCATATTATCCAGGTGCTACTTAATCTGATTCAAAATGCAATGGATGCGATGGAGGATGCGGGTTCAGCAAAGCGCGAAGTACGCATCACGACCTGTTTTGTTCAGCAGTCTAATTTTGTGACCATAGAAGTTTCAGACACTGGGCCGGGTATTCCGGAAGAATTATTAACAGATCAACACCTCCTGATGCCCTTTGTGACGACCAAGCGCAAAGGCATGGGGATTGGGCTGTCTCTGTGCAAATCCTTGATTGAAGACGGTCATGGCGGGCAATTGCTCGTGAAATCACCAGCCGGTGAGGGGGCGCATTTTACTATCCAGCTTCCGATAGATTGAAAAAAATCGTCAATTCTATATGATGTGAACCCGTTTACCCGGCAATGATTGGTCACATTATGAGCACAGATTGGGATTCACAAGAAACGCAGGAATGGTGTGATGCCTTTTCCTCCGTCGTTAAGCATGCGGGCACAGAGCGCGCAGCTTTCTTATTGCAAGAATTACAAAGGCTTGCCACCGATGCGCAAGTTGCGGGTGCCGCAGATCCTGTGCATACCGCTTACATTAATACCTTAACTCATTCCCCTAAGTATCCCGGCGATTTAAGCCTGGAAGCTAAGCTCGACGCCTTAATGCGTTGGAATGCGGTGATGATGGTGATGCGCGCCGGTAAATATGCAAAAGAGTTAGGTGGACACATTGCGACTTACGCATCTATCGCCGTTTTATTTAATACTGGTTTTCATCATTATTTTCGTGCGGCCAGTGCGACGCATGGTGGTGATTGTATTTATTTCCAGGGACACGCATCGCCAGGTATTTATGCGCGTGCACTGTTAGAGGGACGCTTTGATGAAAAACGCTTAGATCGCTTTCGCCAAGAAGTTGATGCGCCGGGCTTGTCCTCCTATCCACATCCTTGGTTGATGCCAGATTTCTGGCAGTTTCCTACGGTATCCATGGGCTTAAGTCCCATCATGGCTATTTACCAAGCTCGTTTTTTAAAGTATTTGCATGCCCGTGATTTGTGCGACACGGCAGATCGTAAGGTGTGGGCCTTTTTAGGTGATGGCGAAATGGATGAGCCAGAATCTTTGGGTGCATTACAAATTGCAGTGAAAGAAAAACTGGATAACCTCATTTTTATTGTTAACTGTAACTTGCAACGTCTTGATGGACCGGTTCGTGGAAACGGAAAAATCATTCAAGAGTTGGAAGGGCATTTCCGCGGTGTTGGCTGGCATGTGATTAAAGTCGTTTGGTCTGGCGCATGGGATGCCTTGCTTGCAAAAGATAGCACAGGCATTTTAACGCAGCGCATGATGGAAGTATTGGATGGGCAGTATCAAACAATGGCTGCAAAAGGCGGCGCCTATTTCCGTGAAAAGTTTTTCGGCGTTAGTGACGATTTATTAGCCCTTGTGGCAGACATGTCGGATGAAGATTTAGAGCAGCTCACGCGTGGTGGTCATGATCCCCTCAAGGTGAATGCGGCCTACGCGGAAGCGGTGAATAAAACCGAACGGCCAACCATCATTCTTGCAAAAACGGTGAAAGGTTTTGGGATGGGTGCGGATGGCGAAGCCAAGAATTCAACGCACCAAACGAAATCTTTATCGATTGAAGGGTTGAAAATCTTTCGCGATCGTTTCCAATTACCATTAACTGACAAAGAAGTAGAAAACTTATCTTATTGCTGTCCAGCGGAAGATAGCCCTGAAATTCAATACCTGAAGGCACAGCGTGAGGCTTTAGGTGGTTCATTCCCTGTGCGTCGTCAGAAATCATCAAAGACATTACCCGTACCAGGTTTGGATGTGTTTAGTACTTTATTAGAGAGTTCAGGCGATAAAGAATTATCGACGACCATGATTTTTGTGCGCTTATTGAATATCCTTTTAAAGGATAAAGCGCTCAAACAACATATTGTGCCTATTGTACCAGATGAGTCTCGTACATTCGGGATGGAAGGCTTGTTCCGTCAACTTGGGATTTATTCTCCCGTTGGACAACTCTACGAACCTGAAGATGCCGGCCAATTAATGTTT